>DASSWW010000054.1:0-2942 GCA_035704495.1 Saccharimonadales bacterium (SeqCode) | reverse complement strand
GAGGCAACCAAAGACGCCTTGCGACAGCTGGGTAATCACAAGCCAAGCGTCGCACTGCTGTTCGACTGCGTCGCTACTCGGCTGCGCACCGAACATGCGTTCGACAATGAGTTGGCTGCCGTCACTGACAGTTTAAATTCGACAGCGTTAGTTGGATGCAATACCTATGGGCAAATTGCCCGCGTCGATGGGCAATTTAATGGCTTCCACAACTGTACGGCAGTTGTGTGTGTGATTCCTGCCTGATATGAATATCCGGCTATTATCCCTTGTCAGCCAATTAGCCATTACCTCGCAGCGCCCACATGTTGTCAAATCACTAGCAGCCGAGTTACAAGCCGACGATTTGCTCGTATTTGTCAAAGACAGCGAACTAGGCATTCTACTCCCCGCGCCAGGTTTTCAACAAACACTCCCTAAAGGCAGCGAATGGACAACGTTCCTTGCAAGCTGCGCCACCAGCGGCACCTACACTACCAACTTACCTCATCCTACAACAACAGGTGTGGTACAGGCGACCGCCCTGGTATATAAAAACGAACTCGCCGTTGTTTTAGTAGATCACACATCGACAAAACAATCGTTAGATTTGCTAACGCAGCTGCTACCGCTACTGGCGTCGTTGTTTTACTGCGAACAGTTTATCGGTCAAACAAAAGTTTCTATTCAGCAAGCCGAAACAGCCGCTACAGAGCATAAAAATATCGCTTACAAATTGGATATGACACGAAAAAGCCTGCAATCGGCCTTATCTGAAAAAGAAAGTGAGATACAAGAACGCAGCAAATCAGAACACGCGTTGACCGAAAGTGAACAACGGTTCCGATTTATGGCAGAATCGCTGCCTACGATGGTTTTTACGACGCAACCTGATGGTCGCCAACTTGACTATGTCAGTCCGAAGTGGACGCATTTTACAGGGGTTTCCGTGGAAACAATTATCCAAAACGGTCTGGCATCGTTAGTCCATCCAGATGATGCTGGTGCAGTGATAAAATACTGGCTCCGTTCGTTCCACACGGGCGATCCAATCGAACAAGAAGTACGCATCCAGCGTGCCGACGGGACCTATCACTGGCACCTATCGCGCGCGGAAGCAATGCGTGACGAACAAGGCAAAATTACAATGTGGGTTGGGTCGAGTACCGACATTGACGACGTCAAAAACAGCATGCAAAAAAAGCTTGAGTTAGAGAAAAAAACCATCCTACTGACTCGGCAGCAAGAAAACCTACTCGAACTGAATGCCGCCAAAGATGAATTTATTCGACTAGCCTCGCACCAGTTACGTACCCCAGCAACCAGTGTAAAAATGTACATCGGCATGCTAATGGGTGGCTATGCCGACCCGCCAACTGACAGCCAGATGCGAATGCTGGACCAAGCCTACGAGAGTAACGACCGACAGCTGCAAATTATTGATGATTTATTAAAAGTAGCCACTGTTGATGCAGGTAAAGTGCTGCTCAGTACCGAATCCTGCGATTTGGTAGAGTTGGTTGGCACGATTGTCGATGAACTGCGTCACACACTTGCCAGTCGTCAGCAAGAATTTGTCTTTGCTCCTCCGAAAAAGCCCATACCAGCAGAGGTTGATAAACGGTTTATGCGCATGGTGATTGAAAACCTCATCGATAACGCCAGTAAATATTCTGCCGATTACACAACGATTACTGTCAGCATCAAACGTACCGAATATACCGAAATCACCATCGCTGACCACGGAGTAGGTATCGCCAAAAAAGATCAAGCCTTGCTCTTTCGTAAGTTCAGTCGTGTCCATAACGATCGATCGGTCACGGCGGCCGGAACAGGCCTGGGGTTATACTGGGCAAAGAAAATTATTACCCTGCACGGGGGGACAATTAGCCTACGTTCCAAACTGCACCATGGGTCAACTTTTTCGATTAAATTGCCCTAAATAAGGCAGCTACCTAGGCTATTAAAAATATTTGTTTTGTTATTTGCGACAATCTGTTGTAAAATTAAAGCATACACGGTTTCTTAATCTGTAATCTACGACATATGTATTAAATAGTGCCTCCAAAAGGAACTTGTTATGTCCACTAGCCTACGTGACAATCATGATAAAGCAATCCATGAAGTAGAGCGGTATCGACGCTTAATCGAATGCATCCAGGGCTATGCTATTTTATTGCTCGACGCCTCGGGGTATATCGAAACCTGGAACGTTGGCGTTCAAAAAATTTATGGCTACAATGCAGACGAAGTCATTGGCAAGCATTTTTCAATCTTTTATACGGCCGACGATTGCGCCCGCGGCAAGCCGGATAACCGATTACTGCGTGCTGCCCAAGATGGACGTATGGAAGACGAGGATTGGCGCATCCGAAAAGATGGTACTCACTTTTGGGCAGAGGTTACTCTAACGGCACTGCACAATGACAACGGTACGCTGGTAGGCTTTGCCACGGTCGCCCGTGATAACACCGAACGCAAAAAGGCACAGAGCGAGCTCGTCATCGCCAACAACCTATTCAAGCAACAACACCTTACATTAGAGACGTTAAATAATATTAAAGATGAATTTATTTCATTGGCTTCACACCAATTACGCACTCCAGCAACAGGCATCAAACAGTTCCTTGGGATTTTACTAGAAGGTTACGCGGGAGATTTAACCACCACACAACTACGTTACATTCAAAAAGCCTATGACAGCAACGAGCGTCAGATTCAACTAATCAACAGCCTGCTCCGTACCGCGCAAATTGATGCTGGCAAGACAATTCTGAACAAGTCCTACGTTAATCTGAAAGCACTGGTTAAAGACGTCATCGGCGAACTAAAAGACGTTTTTGCCAGTAGAAAGCAAACGATTCGAATCGAAAGAGGCAAAGAAGTCCCGGCTGTCTATATCGATGAGTCTCGAATGCGCATGGTGCTTGAAAATTTAATTGATAACGCCAGCAAATACACTG
>DASSWW010000013.1:0-3806 GCA_035704495.1 Saccharimonadales bacterium (SeqCode) | reverse complement strand
GAACGGTCAGCTGAACGTTATCGCCAGGCGCATAGGCGCCAATCAATGTCGAAACACTGCCGTTGGTACCAACCTCGATATCACCAACTTTTACGATAATGTCCTGTTCCTCGATACCGGCTTTGTCGGCAGGACTATCTGTCACCACTGCATCGTCATCTGGGCCGTTGTACACATAGGCGCCCTTTTTAACGCCAAGGTCGAACCGCTCAGCGACATCAGCGGTAATCGGAATGTAATTAATACCAAGGTATGATCGCTCGACTCCCTCGCCAGCGAGGACACTTTTTAAAATACCTTTGGTTGCCCCGATTGGGATTGCAAATCCAATACCCTGGGCATCAGCGACAATCGCCGTATTGATGCCGATTACCTGCCCCTGGAGGTTTAATAACGGTCCACCAGAATTACCTGGATTAATCGCTGCATCAGTTTGAATCAGGTCGGTCAACGTTTCGACAGAATCACCTGCCTGGGCAACCACTGGCCTGCCAGTTCCCGAAATAATACCACTAGTCACTGTGTTTTGGTATTGTCCTAGCGAATTACCAATGGCGACAACTTTTTGCCCGACACGTATAGATGTAGAATTACCAAGTTCGGCAACCGGTAGATTATCGACATCGGGTATTTTGAGGAATGCAATATCATTCAGTGGATCGGTGCCAAGCACTTGGACATCATTGTAGGTTGTCCCGTCCGCCAGTACGACACTAACTGTATCGACATCCTTGATAACATGTTTGTTTGTCATAATATGCCCATTTTGACTGACAATAAAACCAGTGCCCGCCCCTTCGGCAGTCGAGGTGCCATAATAGAAATTTGGTGCTTGCGATTGCGTTACAATCGAAACAACACTAGGTGAAACCTTTGCGACAACATTCGCGATATTTTCCTCTTCCTGAGTAATGATTTTATTGCCATCATTGTCGTTTGTTAGTGGTGACGCCAGCTGACTGTCGCCCTGAGTGAGTGAAAAAAGTGCAGCCCCACCAAATCCGGCGACAAGTCCCGCAAGTGCGCTGAGTAAAATAATAGCAACAATGCGCGGTGCGCGGGGACGTGCTGCTGCCTGCGCAACAGGCCGCTTGTTATTTGCTGATGAAGCCCTCACGACGGGCGGCAGCGAATCTTTCGGTGGCGGTGACGGGTTTGGATCCATGTTGTTCATCTCCTCTCAGGCTAGCGTAAAAAACTGAATACAGGCTGTGACTAAATCGCACCTGTGCTCAACGTATTAAAAAATGTTAACAAAATCAGTATCACACTAAGCGACAGCAGACTAGGCATGACGATATCGTTGGAACGAACACTACCATGACGAGCATAGCTGTGATACACCCGTTCAGCCAAAAAACTCATCGCAAGCGCGATCAGGGCGACCTGCGGCAATTGTATGTCACCAACACCTGGCAGCGCATACGCAAACGTCCAGTGATACGACAACCAACCTAACTCTGCCATCACCAGTCCCCAAGTCAAACTATAAAATGACCTATGGGCTTCTTCGTAGCTGCTTAACACGTGTCGAGCCGCGCTATATCCGATCAACCACATGATAATTACTACCAATGAAGCAATAAAATCGTACGACAACATCATCAATGCCATTACGCCCAAAAAGGTTGCGGCACCAGCCTGAACCGCAACAAATATACGCTTTGATTGTGGTTTAACGTATAGCAACCACGCAATATACAGTCCCGTTAACAAAATCTGTGCCGCTAATGCGCCACTGGCAGAATATAACAATATAATAATACTGACGCTGACAATCAGGTCGACAAGGTTTGCTTGGATGTTTGCAAACCAATAGCGTGGACGTACTGCTAGAATACGCCATTTACTAAGTAATACTAGTGCAAACGCTAATAACGGCGATTCGATCGCAAGGACTATCACCAAAATAGCGACCGCAAAGGCAATGTTTAACCCTATATATACCAGTTCGCTAAATAGCGACCGTCGTTTAGATGACTTCAAAAACTCCATAATCTGTTTTTATTATACCACCCCTTAGCTAGTTTGATGAACGGTCTTTGCCAAAGATGACGACAAAATTAACACCATCTGCTACAGCAATTGGCGGAGCACTTGTTTTGACCGTCACGCCAAATGCGGATTCGAGTTTTGATTTGGTCGCACTCATTCCCTCGCCTATTTGATATACCTCGACATCAGCATACGTATCCGCCGGTGCGTTACCTACAAGACTGACGATAAAGCCAGACGCTGTTAATTTATCTGCCTCCTGTTGGGCCACGCCAGCCACGCCAGACCCATTCAACACCACTACACTCGCACCTTCGCGTGTTACCGGATCGCTGCTGAATTTTTGGCGCAAGAACGATTGGATTTCGGAATAATTAAATATACCAGCCATAGGCATCACCACACTTGCACCGTTATAGTTGCCGCTGGTGACCAGTGGATTTTCGTCTCCGAACAAACTAATTTGTTTGATATTTTTGACAGGAATATCGGTTCCTAATTGCATCAAGGTGCGGATTTCGGACGTCGCAAAATTAGTTCGTAGATTATTACCCAAACTGTCCATCAATCCCGTCACTTTCGATAAATCGGTCAACGTTCCTGTACTGACGGCTTTTTCTTTTAGGGCAATGATGATTTTTTGTTGATTTTTTTCGCGGTCAAAGTTTGAATTGCCTAGTCCATATGTTGGTGCGATGTCGCCGCGTGCCATCGCCAAAAATAATGCATGTTCGCCGTCTAGGTGATGTACTCCATTATCATATTTTACTAAATAACAGTCGTAGTTACAGCGCCAGTCGAAATTTCGATCAAGCACACCAGGCGCACCGTTACTGCCCTGAATGTTAACATCGATACCACCGACTGCGTTTACAGCGTCTTTTATGACCGTATTGTTTACATGGACACCATATTGAATATCCATGCCAAATATGTCGCCAATAAATCGCTGTGTTTCGGTCAGTCGCTGTTGCTCCGCGGTTGGACTTGAGTAGTCATCGTTTACGCAGTTGAAATATTCGTTGATTTTGCCTTGATAGCCACTGTTGCAGGCCATGCCGTATTCGACATACAAATCACGAGGAATACTGAACATCGATGCCGTTTTATTTTTTTGGTCAATGCTAACTACCATCATAGAGTCGGTTAAGTAGGCGCCGCCATGTCCAGGATCGTCTTCGGATGTTCCCAAGATTAAAATATTGCTACGGCCATTGGCATCCTTCTTTAAGGGCTGACTTTGCACCAAGCCGAATATATTGCCTTTAAAAATGTTACCGCTCGCCTTTAAAGCTTTGTACCCTATCCACGCACCTATAATAACCAGCACGACGACGACTGTAATAATTGTCCACTTGATGATACGCTGCTTTTTAGTTAGCGGTACGCCATTTCGAGCTTTTCTAAACCAAAACCGGCGCTTCTTTGTTTTGGGTGGTTCGGGCGACACAATACTATTCAATGATTCATCGATGTCACGGCGAGTCAGCGCACCATCAGCCGTTGGCACGGGAACAGTTGGTAACTGTCCCGAATGGATTCGTGACGAAGGTTGCTGCAGCCCACTAGACTGTAGACGGCTGGGCTGCTGCCTAGTATGGCGAGGATACGCCCGCTGCTGCGAATGGCGATCACCTAGCTGACTACCGGCTCTGCGCGGAATAAATCCATCGATTGAATGTCGTTGTGGTTTCATAAATACTATCCCCTACTATATATGATTTATGCCCATTTTTGAACCAGAAAAGCACAAGCATCTCACTTTTATATGACCACTAAACCGTGTATAGTAAATACTAATGGAAGCCTCA
>DASSWW010000039.1:0-12833 GCA_035704495.1 Saccharimonadales bacterium (SeqCode) | reverse complement strand
TATCTCGTGTTGTCAAAAGTGTTAGAATAAAGGTATGAAGCAGAAGTTAGTTGAGGGGATACGAAAAGCGTTACCGGGTGAAGTCGTTCATGGCATTGAAGAGGTGTATCGACGGGGTCGGGTTGAATTGATGAGTGCGCGTTATGGTAACCCAGCTAGGACACTAAAGGTGATTGCCGTGACAGGCACGAATGGCAAAACTACGACGGTTAATTACATTAACGAGATTTTAAAAGAGGCGGGCTATAAAACCGCGATGTTTAGTACGGCGCTGATCGAGGTGGCGGGCGACACGCAGCTGAACGATTTGAACGCTACGGTCGCTAGCACTCGGCGCATGCAAGAGTTCTTTCGCGATGCCAAAAACGCCAAGGTTGATTATGTAGTGCTAGAAATCACCAGCCATGCCCTGCAGCAGCACAAACTTGCCACCGTACCAATCGAAGTGGCGGTGATGACCAACCTGACCCAGGATCATTTGGATTATCACAAAACCATGGAACAATACGCGGCGGCCAAGTGCAAACTGTTTGCCAATAGCCCACGATTTGTTGTGCTGAACCGCGACGATGACTGGTTTGAATATTTTGACAAATATCCGGCTGGCGCGCACAAAATTACCTATGGTATGCACGACGAAGCCGAAGCCAAGATTGAAAAAATCGTTGCGTACAAAAAGGGAAGCGAAGCCACAGTGGTGATTGACCACCAAACCAAACTTGATTTAGCAACCGCGCTTCCCGGCAAATTTAATGTGTACAATATGACCGCCGCCGCCGCGACAACGTATTTGTTAGGCGTCAAATTAAAAGACATTATCGAAGGTGTGGCGAATTTAGAGGGCGTACCTGGGCGATTTGAACGAGTCGTCGAAGGGCTAGAATATGATGTAATTGTCGATTACGCTCATACACCCGACGCGCTGGAAAAGTTGTTGCAGGCTGCCAAAGAAGTGACAAAAAATCGGACGATTTTGGTGTTTGGTGCAACAGGTGACCGCGATAAAACTAAACGGCCAATTATGGGCGAAATTGCCGCCCGGCTAGCTGACCGGATTATTTTGACCGACGAAGAAAGCTATAACGAAGACCCTCAAGAAATCCGCGATCAAGTTCGTGCTGGCATCGAAGCCGCTGGCGCTAATGCCAAACTGACCGAAATTGCCGACCGTCGTGATGCAATCGAAAAAGCCCTAGCTATCGCTACAAAAGGCGATACGATTTTGATCACTGGTATGGGCCATGAACAATACCGTATCGTGAATGGGGAACGATTGCCGTGGAATGATGGTGACGTGGTGCGCGAGTTGGTAAAGAAGTAGATTGTTTTCAACTCATCCGCCACCTCACCCACTCCAGTCACAAAACGGCTTCGCGCCATGTTCGAACAAGGGCTCCGGCGCCTTGTCGCACCAGGGCTGCAGATGTTTTATGACTCGCAGCGGTCGAGCTGCCGCTAGCGCGGCTTCAAAGCTGATGTGTATTTTCGATTATTGTCGCATATCCGCGATTCGAGCCTGGTTATCTGCAACGCTCCGAGGGACTTTCGTGCTTAAAGGAGGAGTAATGCACGAGGACGTGTCATTTTAAGACAACTAAAGAAATAAAAAATGACCAGCCAAAGGCTGTTCCGCAGTGCCCTCCTTTTAGCACGAAAGTACCCCGGCTAAGTGAAGCCAACCAGCAGTTTTACTACTCTTTTGCTGCCAAAAGAGTAAAAGGCCCGTTTCCTGGCAAGGAAAGGATTGAGATTATCTGGTTACAATCTAATACCAATTTTCGTGATGTCGCATATTATGCAACCGCACTACGATTCGTTCACCCCATTGCGACCATATTTTATAATGGGTTGGTTTGATGACTAAATCCCAGGCGCCGACATAATCGGTGACGTCTTTGTTGAAACTGGTTTTAAATCGGCCAATGCCGTAATGGGGGTGATCGGGGTTTTTGATTTCGCTGGCAGGCGGTGAACCGCAAAAATCATGGATAGTTGCGCCGTTTGATTTTGCCCATTCGATGACGCGCCATTGTAATAAGTGGCTGGCACCGTACACTGTGCGGGCGCGGATAGACGCGCCATCTTTGTAGGTGCTTTTGTCGCCAAACACCACGGCATAGGCACCAGCGACAATTTGACCGTCGACGTAGGCAAAAAACAACTGGCCCAAACCGGCCGTGCTGTAGCGCTGCCAAAAAGTTTTATAGTAATGATAATTGCGAATCCGAAACGAGCCTGCGGCGGTTTTTGCTAGTAAATCATACATAATCTGGCAGTTTTCGTCAGTGGCATCAACCAATGCCGTCGTGACGCCGTCGCGTTCGGCGCGTTTGATAGCATGGCGGCCTTTTTGGTTAAGCCGCGCCATAACGCTGTCTAAATCATCCGAAATATCCAGTGTCACGGTGGAGAAGTTGGGTTGAATGGGTGTCACTTTGTGTAAATGTAGCTTTAATAAATCAGCTCGTGTTTCGTTAGAATCAAGCAATTCGGGCTCTATTTTTATCGCAAAGACCCCATATTTTTGACTGAATGTAGCTAGCTCAGACAATAGTGGGTCAAGTGCGCGCGTCGATGTTACCCCTGGTGCTTTGGGCAAATACCACAGCTTACCAATACCAAACACTGATTTTTCTAATACGGTAATTGCCAGTTGACCGGCTATAATATAGCGCGGTGTCCAGCCGCCCAGCTGTTTTTGCTGTGCAAATTCATAGCCCTGAAACACATTACCGCCATCAGAATTTGATAAAATCAACTCATTCCAGGTGGCGATTTCTTGATCAGTAGCAAAACGAATAGTCATTAGGTCTATTGTACCCGAAAAACAGAGGGATGTGACATGAAAAGAGGCCTAGTCGACAATGCGCCAACTAGGCCTTTTAGGTAACGCTCAGATAGAGCGTACCCATTTCCTCTTCCAAACGAAAAACTTTATCTCCGAAATGGCCTGTACAAAAAAAGTAGCCATCAAACATATTTACGCTTTCGCTGTATACGTTGAAAACCTTTTTGTCGACGCGACCGTCTGGAAGAAGCTGTTCGCCCTCGAGAGGTATTGGTGACGCATTGAGCGTCTTTTCAATAAGTGTTTCACGGAATGCGTCCGTAAAACGATGGTTCGTGATAACGAACACACCCATGCCTACACCTCCTTAAGTGGGCTTGGCACTTATACCATCATACTATAATTGTTGTATAAGTCAAGCGCTAACGCGTGCCTGACGGAGCTCGGCGTACTTTTGTCGAATGGCTGCATCGATACGTGGCTGTTCGCGCTGGCGCGCTTCTTCGGTAACGCGGCCAATTTTGTTCGGGATGAAATCATCTTTGGTGTAGCCGGAATGTATTATTATGTGCGTGTCGGGGGTGGTAATATGGTTACGCTCTCGCCAATCATCTCGTTCTTGTTGAGCGCGGATGGCTGCTTCTTCTGATTTTTTAACATCTTCGGTGATTTCAATACCATTTTTAAATTGAAGTCTATAATCAATGCCGTTCAATTCGTCTTCGACGGTTGTATCAATTACCTCTGGCTGACCAGGTAAAAAGTAGACGTTTGATTCGTGGGCCAATTCGTGTTTCATACCAGGAATGATGTGTTTGTTAATTTTGTCGGCCAGTGATGAATCATAGTGCGCAACGAGTGCGGTATTTTGTATCATGTGTTCTAGTTGGTTTGGCGAAACCGACGGGTAGTGGTTAATGAGTTTTTTGACTTTGTGGTTAAAAGGGATAATTTTTCGCTTATTATCTTTGGGATTACCTGTTTTATTTTCTAGATTCGTCAAACCCTCGTTAAGGTCGGGAAGGGCGCCAAGGATATCGTTATATATGGGGCTGACGTCAACATTATCGTGTCGTTCAGGTTGCTGGTTAACTTTTTCGGCTGTTTTGGCAATGCTGCCTTGTAGTGCTAAACGAGTAAGTGATCGTTTAGCTTCGGGGCTAGCAGTTTTGATTTGCTCACCATACTGTTGACGCATTTCTTGTTGCGCGTCAAGGTATTCGTCTGTTCGAGTCAGGTTGACAATATAATCTTTGACTTGTCGCGGCTCGGATGGAAATGGTGATTTTTTTTCGTTCATACCGTGTTTCTCTTCTGTTGTTATTGTACCTACACTATCATAAAAAACGTATAAAGTCAATGGAAATACAATGATATACTATACAGTAATGAATTCGAATATATTTAAAGGAATGGATATTCGGGGGGTCGTTGGAACGGATTTGACCGTGGCCACCGCCTGGGATATCGGTAAAGCACTGGCGGATTGGTTGCCGACGGCTGGCAGTGTTGTTATTAGCAAATATGGTACGGCAAACCAACAGTTAGTGAACGCTATCATCGAGGGACTACGCTTGCAGGGACGCAGCGTGGTCGATTTAGGCGAAGGCGACAAAATCGTTTTAACAGAAGCAATTATTCACGAAGGATATTCGGGCGGCGTGCTAGTAAGTCACGACACAATGGCCGACGAAGTAACCATCGAACTGTACCGCGAAGAAGGCAAGCTGATTGATAGCGAAAGTGGCCTGGGCGATATTGCGGTGTTGGTGGAAGCAGGCAACTTTGTTCCGGCAGCGGTTAAAGGCAATCTAGCAACGACTGCGTAATTGTCAGATAAAAATAGTAATTTAGCACTCTTACCATCTGAGTGCTATTATATTGTATAATAAGATTATCAAACTAACCTACGGAGGAAGACTATGACGACACCTATCAAACCTCTGACGGATCGTGTGGTTGCGGTGCGTGAAGCAGCTCAAACGCGGACGGCCAGTGGTATCTATTTGCCCGAAACTGCCCAAGAAAAACCGACTATCGCTGAAGTACAGGCTGTTGGGCCAGATGTAAAAAATATTCTTGTTGGCGACAAAATTGTCTATAAAGAATACGGTATGAGCACGACAGAACTAAAAATTAACGGTATTGAATACCTCATCGTTAAAGAAGAAGACGTCCTGGCGACGATTTAGGAGGAATAACGTATGGCTAAAAAAGTTTTTTATGACGATGATGCACGCGCTCGCGTACTGGGCGGGGCGAAAGCATTATATGACGCAGTCAAAGTGACCTACGGGCCGAAAGGCCATAATGTGGTGATTGCCAAGGGCTATGGTGGACCAACGGTGACACATGACGGCGTGGCCGTTGCCGAAAGTATTGACTTACCCGAACGCGATGATGAAACCCTAGGTTATAAAGTTGGGGCCGAGCTGATTAAACAAGCCGCCAGTAACTTAAACAAAGCAGCGGGCGATGGCACCACCACTGTTACTGTGTTAACCTACAGTATTTTAAAAGAAGCCAACCGACTGGTTGCAGCTGGGTATAATCCCCAAGAACTACGAAAAGGAATCGAATCGGCTGGCGCTGAAGTCATGAAAAGGCTGGACGGTTTGGCTGAAAGCATCGAAGGCAAACATGATCGAGTGGCTGAAGTAGCTACGATTAGCGCCGGCGACGAAATGATTGGCCGACTGATTGCAAATGTCATTCAAAAAATTGGCAAAGAGGGCGTCGTGACGGTCGAAGCCAGTCAAGGATTAGAGTTAGAAGCCGAAGTGGTCGATGGTTTTACCCTAGATCGCGGGTTCGCTAGCCCTTATTTTGTTACCAATGTAACTCGCCAGGAAGCCGTTTATGAACGGCCAGCAGTTGTCATTACAGATAAAAAGATTAGCAGCGTCCAGGATCTAGTGCCAATGCTGGAAAAGCTAGCCCAAGCGGGCAAAAAAGACATCGTGCTGATTGCCGATGAAGTTGAGGGCGAAGCACTAAACGTGTTGGTTCTGAACAAATTAAAGGGCGTCTTTAATATTGTTGCTGTCAAAGCACCATCCTTTGGTGATCGTCGTAAAGAAATTTTACAAGATATCGCTACCTTGACTGGAGCCACAGTCGTCAGTGAAGATCAGGCGTTAACATTTGAAACAGTTGGACTAGATGTCGTTGGTTCTGCCCGAAAAATTATTGTCGGCAAAGATGAAACCACGATTATCGAGGGTGCTGGCCGGCCGAATGATGTCAAAACGCGAATGGCACAAATCACCACCCAAGCCGAGGCGGCGACCAGTGAATATGACAAAGAGCAGTATAATAACCGTGCCGCCGCATTATCGGGTAAAGTGGCCGTCATTAAAGTTGGTGGCGCGACCGAGACTGAAATTGATGAAAAGAAGTTTCGGGTTGACGATGCGGTTGCTGCTACCAAAGCAGCCCTTGCCGAAGGTATCGTGGCTGGTGGTGGCGTCACCCTGGTCAATTTAGCAGCGGACATTACTGTTAATGGGTCGGATAGTGTCAGTGCGGGCCGCCAGATTTTGAAGAACGCATTGAGACAACCGTTTTTGCAGATTACTAAAAACGCTGGCTTGAATAGCGAGGCCTTGCTGGCTCAGGTTGAAGCGAGCAAAGTGGGTTACGGTATTAATGTTAACCATCCAGAAAAAGGCTTGGTAGACGTCAAAAAAGACGGCGTGATTGATCCAGCGCGCGTGACAAAACAGGCAGTGCAAAATGCCGTCTCGATTGCGTCGACCGCAGCAACGATGGGCGCATTGGTTGTCGAGGTGCCCGAACCCGAACCGGCTAGTACCGGTGCTATGCCGGGCGGTATGGGCTTTTAGTATAATAAATTGTTTATAAAAAAATACCCGCCACTTCGGCGGGTATTTTTAGTGGAGGATTGCAGATTAGGCTGCTTGTTGAGCGCCAGAAAGGTAATCAATCTCTTTGATGATATCCAGCAGGGCCTGGGCACGACGTGCTTCGTCGGCAATCGATCGGGCTGCCGCAAAGGCTGGGCCGATGAGCGATTGGTCATCGGTCGAACGCAGTAGCAACAGATAGGTATCAAACTTTTCTTCTGGAGAGACATCGAGTTTGTCAACCAGTGGTCGAAGTTCGCTAAGAGCGTCTTTTTTGATTGCGTCCAGCTCGCTATTGACTGGTGCGGCCGGCGTTGCTGGCGCTGCAGGTACTGCTGGCACCTCGGGAGCTACTGGCGGAACTGCGTCTGGCAGCGATATTTCGGCTGGTGCCTCGGTTGACGCTGTGGCTTCTTTAGGTTCCTCGGTAGTTGCTGTTGTGTCTGCAGCCTCGTCGGCTTGTTGGTTAATACCAGCCAAAACTTTGGCTAGTTCTTGATCGTCACTAATTGCTTGTTGTGCTTGCGGTTGAATATTCATGCCCACCCCTGATAAAAATACTTATGCTTCTTTACTAAATACTGTATCATAGTAACAGTAGAACCCGCAATAGAGTAATGGAGGGCAAGATGTTAGATGATAGTAATGTGATACAGCAACGCGACCCGGCTGATGCGCTAGGCGTCGCGGCATCGCAGTACGACCAGGCACGGTTTTCGGTGCATGTCGTTAACCCCGACCATGACGATCGGCAAATTACTCGGATTGTGGTAGCGGGGATGGGTGGCTCGGCGCTAGCTGCATTACTGGCAAAGTCATGGTTAAAATCAGAATTAACAGTGCCGCTCGAAGTTGTCCGAACCTATGATTTGCCCGCATACGTCGACGAGACGACTTTGGTTATTGCCAGCAGTTATTCGGGCAACACCGAAGAAACGTTGAGTGGTTTGGCAGAGGCACGAACGAAAAATGCGCAGATTGCCATTATTACCGCAGGTGGGCAACTACAGAAAACAGCGGACAGTGATGATATTTGCTACGTGCAGCTGCCGGCAGATTTGCAGCCACGTATGGCAGTGATTTATAATTTGCGCGCACTGACTGCGATTTTGGCGCACTTTAGTGTCGTAAGTGATGACCGCTTTACCGAGATTTCTGCGACCGCTGATTGGTTGGGCGAGCAGGCCAGCCAATGGGATAAAACAGTTAGTACTGATAAAAATTATGCCAAACAGCTGGCGTTACTGGCAGTAGGCAAAACACCCGTTTTTTACGCAGGCAGTATGATGGCACCAGTTGCCTATAAATGGAAAATTAGTTGGAACGAAAACGCTAAAAATGTCGCGTTTTGGAACGAACTACCCGAATTTAACCATAACGAATTTATCGGCTGGACGTCGCATCCAGTTGAAAAACCATTTGCTATTTTTGATTTAGTGAGTGATTTAGAACATCCACAAATTTTAAAACGATTTGACGTTAGTGATCGATTGCTAAGTGGTAAACGACCAAAATCAACCGTTATCACGCTGGCGGGTTCGACGGCAATTGAACAAATGTTGTGGGGAAGTATTTTGGCGGATTTTGTCAGTATTTACGTGGCGATTTTAAACGGAGTTGACCCAACGCCAGTCCCACTAATCGAGAAGCTAAAAAACGAATTGGCGTAGCGCCAAACCCGACACCTCGCCCCCTTCAGTCACAAAACGCACCTTTACTCTTTTTCGTTCGCCTCTTCATCCATCACGCTCTCCAGAACGGCTTCACGCCGAGTTCGAACAAGGGCCTCGGCGCCTTGTCGCACTCGGGCTGCAGATGTTCTGGTTCGGTAATAGGTGAGCGGCTCGACATTTCCATTTCAATTTTTCTCTATTCTCAAAAATAACCGCCAGCCATCGCTGAGAGCCTGGTTATCTACAGCGACCCGAGAACGGAGCACTTTGGATGACCGAGTCATTCGCGAGGACGTGTCATTTTCAAACAAATAAAAAAATGGAAAATGACCGACCAACGGGAGTTCCGCAGCGACGGTCAGACAAAGTGATACGTTCCCGGTGGAGTGAAGCAGACCAGCAGTTTTACTACTCTTTTGCTGCCAAAAGAGTAAAAGGCCCGTTTCATGGCAAGGAAAGGATTAGTGATACTGCCGTAGCGACTCAATCGGATCTTTGCGGGCAGCGCGAATAGCGGGGTACAGACCAAAGATGCTGCCGACAATGGTAGCCGTACCAAGCGCGATGGCGGCGATTTCCCAGGTGATGATTGGATCAAACGGTAGTGAGGTGCTAATTGCAAAAGCGAGCGTGTAGCCACCTAGATAGCCTAGTAGGCCGCCTAGTAAACTCATAATCAGGGCTTCGACCATAAACTGCCAGACGATGTTGATATTGCTAGCGCCGACGGCTTTACGTAGCCCGATTTCGCGGGTACGTTCTGCCACACCTACTAGCATAATATTCATAATACCGATACCGCCAACGACCAGTGAAATCGCTGCGATGACTGTCATGACCATTGTGACGGCGACAAAAAATTGACTGCTTGGTTGAGCGATTTCTTTGCCGGAAAGAATAGTAAAGTCCTGTTCGCCCTGATGGTTTTCGACCAACTGCGCATTGACTGCTTCGATCGCTTGGGGCAGGGCTTCGGTTGACTCTGCGCGGATGTTAATTTGTTGAATTTGGGCGATACCCTGATTAAAACCTTTGCCGGTATCTAGGCTGATAATCGCGGCATGATCAAAGTCGACATTATTAAAGTTAATCGGATTGTCCATATAATCTATCACACCAATGACCGTAAAAATTTGGCTGCGGTAGGTAAAAGTTTGGCCAATTGATTGATCGGTGCCAAACAAATCAACGGACAGCTGACTGCCAACGACAGCGGTATCTTGGTTGGTGACACTGTCGATAAACTGGCCGTCACGTATATCTAATTTGGCAATTGTTTCGAGTGATGGTGTGGTTGCGACAATGGTGCTGGTTTTGGCTTTGGTGCCGTCTTTGGTGGCTTTGATACTGCCGTTTAAAATCATGAGCGGGGCGGCAGCTTCGACGCCTGGTATGTCTTGAATATCATTTAAATCTTTTTCGGTCAGCGTACTGGTCGTAAAGGTCGCTGCGTTAGTCGGATTGGCAAAATCATTTAAATCTTTTTCGATGATACCTGGACGAATAATCGCAATGTTACCTTCTAAATCTTCGACTTGATCGGCGACAAGGTTAGTGACACCACCGCTGAGTGACAAAATAGTCGTAATACTGGCGACGCCAATCGCTACGCCCAAAATCGTCAGTAGCGTGCGCGATTTAGTACTGCGCAGCGAATGGTAGGCGTTTTGTATGTGTTCGAGGACGAGTAGCCGAATCATTTTTTTACCGCCTTTTTAGTGCGCTTTTTGGTTGGTTTTTTTGGTGCTGCCTTTACTGGTCGACGAGCACCGAGGGGTACTTTTTTGGTTGCTTTGGCTGGTTTAGCGGCGGTTTTTGTGTCGCTGGCGATTTTGCCATCGAGCATGTGAATTACGCGACTAGCATAGGTGGTCAGATTAGGATTATGCGTAACCATAATAATAGTGTTGCCGCGTTTATGAATGTCGGACAATTCTTCCATGATGACGTGGCTTGATCGGCTATCTAGGTTGCCGGTTGGTTCGTCGGCTAAAATAATTGACGGGTTATTCACCAGCGCCCGAGCAATGGCGACGCGCTGCATTTGGCCGCCCGATAGCTGCCAAGGCATGTAATATTCGCGTTCGGACAGGTGAAAGTTTTTTAGAATTTCACTGGCCATCGTTAAACGTTTTGTTCGTAGCATACCTTTGTAGGTGAGCGGCAAAGCGACGTTTTCAATCACCGATAGACGATTGATCAGATTAAAACTTTGGAACACTATGCCAATTTGTTGGCTGCGAATCCGGGCGTGACGGGCATTACTGAGCGTTTCGACAGATGTGCCATCGAGTAGATATTCGCCTTCGTCCGAACGATCGAGCAACCCCAATATATTAAGTAGTGTCGTTTTGCCACAACCGCTAGGGCCCATAATAGTAATAAATTCACCCTTTTCAATTGTCAGATCGATTGAATCAAGCGCATTATGTTCGGCATCACCCATACCATAAAGTTTGGTTAGGCCACGAAGTTGGATAACTGGAGGTGTTTTTTTCGGCATTCCTTTTATTATAGAGAGGTCATCGCCGTAAAAGCAACTAATCGGGAGCGTCTTTTTGACAACTGGTATACTAATGACTGTATGGAGAGGTGGCCGAGTGGTTGAAGGCGCACGCTTGGAAAGCGTGTATTGTCGCAAGGCAATCGCAGGTTCGAATCCTGTTCTCTCCGCCAAATTTGCTACACTAATAACTAATGATTAATCAAAAACTACCCATCCTAGCGATTATCGCGTTTGTCAGCGGTTTTTCGCTGATGGTGTTTGAATTGGCGGCGGCCCGCGTGCTGGCGCCGAGTATTGGCAGTTCAACCTATGTCTGGACGAGTGTTATCGGGGTAATCATCGCCGCGCTGAGTTTAGGCTACTGGGTAGGGGGAAAGCTGGCTGATAAACGTGCTCAACCCGCCGATATTGCCTGGTTGTGTCTGGCGGCGGCAACGACTATCACCATGGTGTTATTAACTTATTTGTCACTACTAGACTGGACGGTGAATAGTTTTGAAGACGCGCGCGTGCAGGGCGTCGTGGCGTCGCTGGTGTTATTTGCACCGACTAGTTTTCTGATCGGAACACTGAGTCCGTATCTGGTGAAACTGAAAATAACTTCGTTACAAACATCGGGACAGTCGTTTGCCAGTTTAAGTGCCCTAGAATCTATCGGGGGAATTACCGGTACCTTTATCGCCGGATTTATATTATTTGGCTATATCGGATCGCGGGAAACGTTTGCCGTAGTGGTACTGGCCTTACTGGCTGTTAGCTGGTTGATTGTGCCACGTGTCCATTGGTCGGGTCGGCTGTGGGCGAGTGGGCTGATTGCGATTATTTGTTTTGGCTCGCTACATACAATGCATCCTGGTCAGATTGATACACCTAGCGCGCACTACTCGATTATTAACGGCGTTATGGACGGCCAGGCAGCGCGCGGTATTGCGACCGGTCCAAACGGAACTCAGTCGGGCATTTATCTTCATCAACCAGATAAACTGCTGTTTTGGTACACGCAGCAAATGGCCGCAGTGGTAAAAGCGGCACCTAGCCACGAACGCATATTAGTTCTGGGTGGCGGGGCCTTTACATTGCCGCAGTATTTGGCGCACACTTATCCAGATAGTACCGTTGATGTGGTCGAGATTGATCCGGAGCTGGCCGATATTGCTCGGCAGCACTTTCATTATAGCGATCCGCAAAACGTGAATTTGATTTTTGAAGACGCCCGGACCTACGTTAACGAGACCGACAAAACGTATGATGTCGTATTAGTTGATGTCTATAGTGATGCTAGCGTCCCTTTTAGCCTAATGACCAAAGAATACGGCCAACACATACAGCGGCTATTGGCGGCTAACGGTGTGGTCGCTGCCAACCTGATTGCCAACACGACCGGCACATGCGAACCGTTATTACGAGCCCTGGATGCGCCGTACCGAACTGAATTTGACGAGGCAACCTATACAATTCAGCGGCCTGACCTAGACAGGTCAAATATGATTGTTGCCTATAGTGATCAGTCAATTGTCTGGCCAGGGGCAAAACCACTCGAGTTGCCGCAAATGACTCCCTATACGGACAATTATGCGCCAGTAGAACGCTTGCAACAGGACTGTCGCGATAATAACTAGTACGCTATATATAGCGTTGTAAATAAGAAACACAACGCTATAAGGTGTTATGACGGTTACGTTTTGCCATGTGGTAATAAAAACTTACAAAAAGGCTTGAAAAACCATATATAGGGGCCTATAGTTCTATGTAGACACTACATATGTAGCAGTTCAATAAAAACAGACATATAGCAAGCAGGGATTTGCACGACCTCAGTGAAAAACATGAGGTAGTATGCTTGCGCCACTTTGAGGGAGGTGGATATGTCACAAAACGTAAGAACAGGGGAACAGGATCATGAGTACAATCCATGTAGTCAAACGCGACGGCACCCGGGAACAGTTTGACGCCAACAAAATCAATCTGGCACTTGTAAAAGCCAGTGAAGGCCTACCAGA
>DASSWW010000022.1:0-14137 GCA_035704495.1 Saccharimonadales bacterium (SeqCode) | reverse complement strand
TTGCGTAATTTGACGTTAACAATACTGCCGCCACGCCCCATGACTTTTTGGTTATAGTCAGTCACGCGGTACGGTTTACCATCAATCTGGCAGACCACGCCTTTTTTTAAATCAGTTGGTTGATACATGAAGTTCTCCTATATTTGGTAGTTAGTAAGTAATAGAAAGCAGTTGGCAAAAATAATCAATCGACTACCCTGCCAACTACCAAATATCGTTTACCAATTAGCCCTGGGTGACAAATGGCAATAGTGCCAAGTGTCGTGCGCGCTTGATAGCAACGGCAAGTTGACGTTGCTGCTTGGCGCTGAGACCAGTTTTTGAAATTGGTTCAATTTGTCCGTACATGTTAATAAAACGCTGTAGTGTTTTGACGTCTTTGTAGTCAAAATATGCCGGGGTGTCTTTTTTAAATCGCTTAATCGCCATTATATTATTCTCCTAAAATATTCCTAAAAAGGAATCTCGCTTAAATCAATTGGTTTATCATCGATGTCTTCAATCACAACATCATCTGACTTTTTACTAGAATTCGTATTTTGACTGTCAGAACGATTGTTGGTAGCAGCACCGGCATTATCACCGCCGCTAGGACCATCCAGAAAAGTCACATCAGTGGCGACAACTTCAATCTTGCTCCGTTTTTTGCCGGTTTCTTTATCGTCCCAGCTATCTTGGCGCAGACGTCCTTGCACCAGGCAACGTCGGCCTTTTGAGAGGTATTGGTTAACCAGCTCGCCTAGTTTTTCCCAGGCAGTAATATCAAAAAAGTCGGCAGCGTCATCTTGACCACCGCGGTCAACTGCAAGGCTAAAGCTAGCAATTGATTTGCCAGTTGAAGTAGTGCGCATTTCAGGATCACGCGTCAAGCGCCCCATCAAAATTACTTGGTTTACACTTTTAGCCATATCCCTATTCCTCTTCTTTCGTTTCACGATCAGATGATGATGAGCGAGCTTTATCTTCTTCTAGAGCTTTGCGGCCCTTTTCGTCAACAGTCACTAGCAAGTAGCGGAGTACTTCGTCGGTGATGTTAAATGTGTTGCTAATTTTTAGTAACGCATCAGCTGGCAATTTAAGGTCAAAATAGACATAGACCGCAAAATCTTCACGATTAATTTTGTAGGCTAGTTTTTTCTTGCCCCAGTTGTCCTCGCGGATAATTTCGCCGCCAGCGTTTTTAATAATATCGCGGACTTTCGTCAGCGGTGCCTCAAGGTCAACCTCGAGATCAGGGTGAATCAGAACGGTTAGTTCGTATTCTTTCATAGATTTCCTCCTCTGGAATCCATTATGGATGCTTATATCATAGTATAAGCCGAGTTGATAACCCTTTGATTATAGGACAAACCTGTGGAAAAAGCAATCCCACGACTCGTTACTCGGTCGCGACACTGCCCAACTCAACCTTTACGTTTTTCACTGTCGATACATTACCCGTGCTGTACGTCCCATAAAATGATAGGTATGATTCTGTCATACCAGCATTGGACACCGTAGGGGTAACGGTCACCGAGTGCCGGACATAGGAGGTTGTAACGGGTATATTAGTATTGCCGATAGAATACTTTGCACCACTACCATTCTGCATATAGACCTGTGTGCTATTATCCACGCTTATATCAGCCGACTTTATATCAAAGCTAATTGTATATTGCACCAATCCCCATGTATCAATGATAGGGGCAAGATCGGCGTATCTTAGAAATTCGTTTCCACCTGTCTTTTCACCTGGATCCGTCGCTAATAAGTTATCACCGCTCGCGCCAAGCGCACCATCTGAATTAGTATTGTAGCTTTGCGTGCCACTAGTTGCTATCAGATTATACATCTGCGCACTCCCCGTAGCATTGACCTGATAGCTATACGAAACATCATTGCCTGGATCCAGACAGAGGTTGGTCGCCGCCGGGGTCGGACAATCATTGATAGCAGATGGGTACTCACCATTTTCAGCGTGATATACCGCCAACTTTGTCGAAGCATTTTTGAGACTGGCCTGAAGTGATGCCTCAACTGCCCGTTGCCGAATGCCATTGTAGGCGACAATTGTAATCGCTGCGAGGATACCAATCACCACAATCACGATTAGCAGTTCAACGATAGTAAAACCTGTTTGTTTTCTAAGCGTAAACATATAACTTTCAGCTTAGACTCTACGGTATGGTTTTGACAAGTTACGGCGGAGTATTTAACATCCCTACCGCTTTACATACACACTTTGGCGGAACCTGTGGATAAATACTACAGATACATTGCTTTTTGCCACTGTTAATGTTATAGTTTCATTTATCGTTGAGTCCTGACGATACTGTCGGACTCCGATTGGAGTTTGACAAGTAGCCAATTCGATCCATTAGGAGACTACTGTGAGAAAAGCAGAAGATATCATTCGTCGACGTAACGCTAAGGCTATTCAAAAACTAAGGTCGCACATCACACGAACGCTCGTCTCGCTCGAAGGAAGAGGTTTTCCCGGCGGCGTACTCCGCTCAGTGCCTGGCATTACAGAAAAAAGAGTTACGTGGGAGTTTCAACCGATTGGGTATGACTCTCTCTGGGTAAAAGCTAGGTATCTCGATTCTGCCGGTAATCTGTACGAATACCAGCGATACGGTCAACCAGAAGGAGAACTTGTGACTAACGAGAGGCTAATGCGATTGGGAGCGGATTCCGCTCACAAATGGCTGGATCGCCTTAAACAACTAGCCTAGCGGCATGACGGCTCTGCGGTAACGTCCTTAAGTGCTATTTGTCAAACTGCCCCGCCTAGCCAGCGGGGCAGTTTTATTAACTACAACGTATCGTCGCTGCTACTCAAATCATCCAAACTGTTAATTAACACCTCGCGTGGTCGTGAGCCATCAGCGGCGCCGATTACGCCTTGTTCTTCCATGTTTTCGATAATACGAGCTGCGCGAGCATAACCAATGCGCAGGCGTCGTTGCAATAGACTGGTGCTGGCTTTGCCACTATCTACCACAACGCGCAGGGCGTCTTTATACATGTCGTCGTCACCGTCGTTATCAAAGTCCATCACCACACCGCCCTTGCCGTTCAGCTGAACAGGCTGCGAAATAATATCATCGTTATACTGCGGTTCGGACTGATTGCATAGGTGTTGTGTGATTTTCATAACTTCCTCGTCCATCACCCAGGCACCCTGAATACGTTTTGGTTTGCTCATAGCTGGCGTCAGCATTAACATATCACCTTGTCCTAGTAATTTTTCGGCACCGACTTGATCCAAAATCGTGCGGCTATCAACCTGACTAGCAACGGTAAAGGCGATACGTGCTGGCACGTTTGCTTTGATCAGACCGGTAATAACATCGACTGATGGACGCTGCGTCGCCAGTACCAAATGAATACCGACAGCACGGGCTTTTTGCGCCAAACGTACAATTAAAGCTTCGACGTCGCGGGCCGCCACCATCATCAAGTCGGCTAACTCGTCAATCACAATCACAATATAGGGCATCGCACCATTTTCGTGCTGTTGTTCGGCACCGTTTTCGTCAGCAATAGAAACTTTTTTGCCAGCCGCTTGAATTTTTTGGTTGTAACCAGCGATGTCTTTAATTTTGGCTTCGGCTAGCAATTTGTAACGGCGTTCCATTTCGTTTACTGCCCATTTCAAAGCGCTAATTGTCTTTTCTGGTTCGGTAATAATTGGTGTCAACAAATGCGGGATACCATCATACGGCGCCATTTCGACTTGCTTTGGATCGACCAAAATTAATTTCATTTCACTAGGGCTATTACGATACAGTAAACTGGTCAAAAGTGTGTTAATCATAACCGATTTACCACTACCCGTCTGCCCGGCAATTAACAGATGGGGCATTTTGTTCAGCTCGCCAATCACTGCTTCACCGGAAATATCTTTACCGATGGCAAAACTCAGCGGTTCGTGTGCACTACGCCATTGTTTGGCAGTCAAAATACCATACAAACGAACGTCGGCTGCTTTGCGATTCGGCACTTCGATACCAACAGCACGTTGTCCAGGAATTGGGGCTTCGATACGCAAACTTTGAGCCGCTAAATTTAACGCAATGTTCGTTTCGAGTGCGGTAATACGGGTCAATTTGACGCCACTTGGCGGTTTTAGGGTATATTGCGTTACCTTTGGGCCAATATTTGCGCCTTCCATCTCGACATCAATACTAAATTCTGCTAACGTGTCACGGATCGTCTGAGCATTTTGCTGGACATCACCAGCATCGGCGGGTGATTGTTTCTTTTCTAGCAAATCAACACTCGGTGATTGCCAATTCGGGTCATTAACGGTCACCAAAGCCGATTGATCCTCGGCAATTTTATCTTGTTTAATACTGCCCTTTAGGCTAGAGCGTCGAGCGGCTTTTTTATCTTCATCGGCAACCTCATCGGCACCCAGCATTGGCACACCAGCATTCAATTTTAGTTCGCCAATCGCCGAAGATTTTGGCGCATCGGCAGCGGCGACTTTGCGCATAACCTTAATATTTTCATCTTGTTCAGAGGCGTCGCGGCGAGATAGTTCCCATATCTTTTTAATAACGGTAATGGGCGAAATACGCAGTACAAATAGTGTTGTCACGATAATCAGCAATACATAAATAAATGCCCCAACACCGGCATTAACCAGTGCTAACATGGCGCTGTTGGCAATCTCGCCGATAAAGCCACCGGTGGTTTGACCGTTACGTTCCATCAGTCCGAACAGTCCCGCAAACCAAACAATCAGCAGAGTGGTGGCAAGTTTGGTGACAAACGGCAAGCGATTATCTTCGGCCCGAAAGATTTCAACTGCGATGTACACAAATAATACAGGCACGATGTATTCGGCGTAGCCAATACTTTGGATAGCCGCACTGTGCAACCAGTCCAAAACAGGGCCACCCGCACCGAACCACGCTACTACTAGCAAAATCGAAATCGCGATTAAAAAGACGGCACCAACTTGGGCCCAAAAGCCACTCGGCACGTGATGCTGTGGTGCAGTTGAACGAGTGGAACTTTTTTTGCGTGTTGATTTTTTCTTTTTTGCCATATCTATTCTTTATTATAAACGCTTTACGTCTGTGTTCATACAGCTATATTATAGCAAAAATTACTACATAATGCAAGGGGCTTATGGTTTTAACAGTGATTGACGAGCTGTTAGTTATATACTATTATACGCAAGACGTGTTACGCTCGGGCGTGACAGTAGAACATACTAGAATCCAACTACCTTAGAAAACAGGTGAATATTGTGTTTCATCACAAATCTAAAGATCAGGCAGGAATACTCACCAACCTGATATCATTATTTCAAATGCAAAGCATCCTCACTGATGACGCTAGGCAAAAAGCAAGTGCCTTCGTCGTCCAGATGGAATCAACATATCTTGACAATCAAAAAGCTCAGGAGCATTTGGATCTGATGGTCATAGAGCTTGAAGTAGATTCACTGCTACGGCGTAAATGCGAGTACAAATACGCTTGGGTGCTTCGTGAAATACGAGAAGCAGTCAGAGTTTTTGGCAAACAAGAACAGCTTCGTAAACCACGATCTACTACGCAGCACATTGAGGCACGGGGAACGTACACCGAAGTTACAGAACGCCTGGCGATCTGTCAACAAACGCTGGCAGATTTAGATAAAGCCGCCAAAGGCCTATCCGCTGACGCGTTTGATTCAAGACACCCATCCAATACATGGATTCGTGAAATGCAAGACAAACTTGATACGCTGAAATCTAAACCAGAAAAAGTACGCAGCAAGTTGAAAAATAGCGAACTAAAAAAACGTTTCAACGTTAATGTTCGCAGACACAACGACGTGATGCAAATGCTATACTGCCGTGACCCGCAAGAGTCAAAGCAAGAGATTGCTGCCATCATTAAAGAGTACGACGAAATCGCCAACCTCTCTGATGAGCTAGACTAGCGATTACCCTATCACCGTCTTTGGTAGTATTCTAGCAATCGCCCCGCGGCGTGAGCATCTTGATAAAAGAAAGCTCCGCTATTGCGGGGCTTTCTTTTTGCTATAACAACGGATCCTAGTACGGACGACTGTCTTGTGCTTGTCGCGCTTTGGTGTCGGTTGCTTCGGTATCTGGCGCTTGTGGCGCAGGGAACTTCTTTGGTTCAGACTGGGAATCAGGGCGTGGGCCACGATTCTGATTCTGACGATTATCGTTTTGCTGCGGGCGCGCTTCGCCGTTATTGTTTTGACGATTTTGACCGCCACCACCGCCGCCAATTTCGTTAATCACAGGAATAACAATTGGTGTGCGACGCGTTTGGTCGTACAGAATATGTGTAATTTCGTCTTTTAGTTCTTTTTTGATAACATCCAAGTCAACTCGCTTGCCACTAAAGCTGCGTGCCACCTTTTGTTTGAGGTACTGACGAATCATATTCATCAGCTCTTCACTATCACGCAGATAAATAAAGCCGCGGCTGATAATGTCTGGGCTGGTCATCAATCGACCGCTACCACGAGCAACCGTCAGGACAATTACAAACATACCTTCGGCTGCCATGTGAATACGATCTTTCAAAACGACTTCGGACACGGTTGCGCCGCTATCGTCGTACATAATGCCACCGACCGGAATACGACCAGTCTTTTTAGCCCCATCAGCGGTAATTTCAATAACATCGCCGCTGTCACAGACAAATATGTTGTCGCGAGGAATAGCGGCTTCTTTTTCAGCTAGTTCCGCATTGTGAACAAGCATGTGGAATTCACCGTGAATTGGCAGGTAGTACTTTGGGTTAAGGGCGTTAATCAATTTGACGTGATCGTCGTAATAGCCGTGCCCCGAAAGGTGGAGTGGACCAAATCCTGTCAGGTGCGTTTTGCCGTTTTGGACAACATCGCTACCTTCGCGCATCAGACCGTCAACGGTTCGGGTGACGTACTTTTCGTTACCAGGAATCGCGTTCGAACTAAAGACGATGACATCAGAGTTTTTAATCTTGATAAATTTGTGTGAACCCGTTGCCATACGATTCAACACGGCGTTAAATTCACCTTGCGAACCAGTACAAATAATCGTGACTTTGCCATCGGGTAGTTTAACGACGTCTTCCATTTTGACGACGGTATCTTTGGGGATTTTAATGACGCCAGCCCGCAGTGCTACTTCCAGGTTTTGAATCATGCTATACCCTGCAAAGGCGACTTTTCGATCGTGTGCTTTGGCGGCTTCTAAAATACCCTGCATGCGGTGAATCTGTGACGAGAAACAGCTCATAATCAAGCGGTTGTTGGCGTATTTGTCCATCACCTGGCCCATTGATTGCTGAATTTCGGGTTCGCCGTGCGCGTGCGTACCCTCTGATTCACAGTTGGTCGATTCGTTCATTAGCATCAAAATGCCTTCTTTGGTGGCGATCTCAGTTAGTCGTTCTAGGTCGAATTCTTTACCGTCAACAGGATCGTCTTCAAAACGCCAGTCACCGGTATCAATCAGAACGCCAAGTGGCGTGCGGATTACGACTGCGGTCGCATCGGGAATCGAGTGATTAACGCGAACAAGTTCGATCGAAAAATTATCACCCAGCTGAACACGTTCGTGCGTTTCAGGATTCATTTCGTTGTATTGTGGCTCGTATCCACTCGTAGCTTCTTCCATTGTGCGCTGAACCATGCCAAGAGTAAATTTAGAACCATAGACTGGTGCCGGAATTTTGTGTGCGATATGGCGGTAGGCGCCAATGTGGTCCAAGTGACCATGAGTAAATATCTGACCGCGGACTTTATGCTTGTTCTCTTCCAGATAGGTCGTATCAGGAATAATGTAGTTAATTCCTGGGTAATCAGCCCCTGGGAAAAGGAAGCCGCAGTCGATGACAATAATGTCGTTATCGTATTCGATGGCCATCATATTTTTGCCAATGCCCATTTCACCCAGACCGCCAATTGGCATAATCTTTAGCTTTGGAACATTAGTATTAGTGCGCGGTTGGCGCTTTTGGTCAGCCAAGCTAAATTGTCGGCCTTGGTAACCGTTATAAACTGACTTGTTAACCGGCACATTAATCATGTGCTGGCTGGCTTGAACATTGACGTTCTCGCTGGTACGGCGCTGGGCACGAAACACCTCGCCTTTGCGGGTGGTTGTACTGTTCAGCACGGTATTATTTGATTTTTGTCGTTGCTGTCCTTGCGGACGTTTGGTTTGGTCGTCACCTTGGACGTTACCGAGTCTTCGTTGACCCATATATGTTATTTCTCCTTTTGTTTATTGAAATAAGGTTCCTTAGCATAATGACTTCATCTAGTAAAAATCGAATTTTCTCGAGCGAAAAATGTGCGACGCAAGGAGGCATACGTTATGTATGTCGACGCGCGACAATCATTTTTACAGCCAAGAAAAGCAATTTTTGCGATGAAGTTATTGTGTTAAGGAGCCTATGTAATGTTGCATAAATAAATACGAGTAAGAGGATGTGGGTAGCAAATGTCTGCCTAAATCTGTAATTTCCCCTCTGTAAGTAACTTTAGTATAGCAAAATTCTATCGGATACGCAAGCTAGGCGCGAGCGGTGCGTTTTGGATGACGAATTTGCAGTCTGTCGTTTGGATTTTTATACACATAAATATTTTGTGCATCAAGCCACTGAAATTCGCCCTCAGTCTGCACGGGTATTCTGGCGGCTTCTTCGAAGGCAATGTTCATACTTTCAACACGTTCAAGTGGCGTATGACCACTAAGTGCCTTGAGACCGAATGGAATGTTCGGTAGTATATGCGATACATCGATATCTGCCTTCGCACCAAAATAGGGTTTGTCATAATACGTATCTTGCGAGCGTATAATGCCAGCGACGCGTGGACCGTTAACCGCCATAATATCCGTCATATTGTCTTGATTATCACCATTAACGGCAAATGGCGGCAAAAACGTTTTGCGATTTTTATAATAATTTTCTGCAAGCTGTGCGAGACTTCGTGCTAATTTTAACGCTTTCGGAGTGTTTTTCATGACATCACGAGATTCATGATCACCAAACTGACTCGCTGCAATCGCACTCCAGCCAATAGTCATATACGACGGCGCATGGCGCCAATACTCACCATCAACTTCTATTGTCATCGGAGCAACATCGACTGTCGGGGCGTTGAGCAAATCAAGTACGTCGTGCTGATGACTAGCGTGCGTATATGCTTGGTCACTAAAATTACCATGCGGCGTAAAACCAATGGTCCAATCTTTCTTCCCACGTTGCGCGGCGTTGGTGATTTGCATTGCCGTGCCGTCACCTGCCGCAACAATAACATCAGCATCACTAGGAATCTGTTGCATGTCGGCAATATTCTCTTCGGTATCTGGCGATTTCGTGTCGTATACTTCGTAGCGAATACCCTGTTCGTCGAGCGGGTCGAACACCTGCTCTTCAACCGTCGCGGCGCCAGTGCTGTTCGGATTGTAAACAATAAATAAGTGTTCATGTTTTTTATTTTGCATATAAAGTATATTTACTATAGCACTTTATGTAAAAATAGTCAATATATAGACCTTGTGTTCTATCCTGAAGTGCAAGGAAATATAATTGACAAATCATATGAATAGTGATAAAGTAATAGTAGTATGGACACCGTCAATCACGAAACCCACAGCAACGTTCTTACCCCCGAAGCGCCACTGATTGATCCCTATGAAAACGTGATATCTTTTTACCAACTGCCCGATGTGGCCAACAATGAAAAGATGATACGGCCACTTAGTAGCGAGAGCGAGCATCTGGCCCGCCTTGCCTTTGCGAACCACTTCAATGAATCTATTGATGATATATACCCGGATATACTTGATACCACGCCAGAACGACGCGCGATGGAAGTAGCGGCCCGAGACTTTGTTAAGCAGACTATAGGCGTCCAACCAACCGGTAATGTGTATTGGCAGGATGCAACCCGCGCTACACCCTATCAAGGTCTTTCAGGTACTCACGACTCTTTGTATAGGGCCAATTACATCAAGGTATACAATCACCCGCATGACGACTTGAAGTATATGTTCGAGATGTCTACCCTTGTGCATGAGCTTGCGCATAGCACCGCCGATGATGGCGACACCATCGCAGCATTTAGCACCAAAAATAATGACGGTAGTAATGATCTCGCCATAAATAATCACCTCGGCATGCATGTTATCAAACTAGAAAAGAATGACCAGCAGCTAACGACCAAAATGAATGGGCAGTTTTTTGAAGAAGCATTTGCAGAAGAAACAGCCGCTCGTTGGCGCGAGCAGTTTTCGCCATTTATCGCCAATACGCCACATGGACGATGGTCGAATGGCACCAAAAAACTACCGCTCCGATTCTTCGACTACAATTACACCTCCGAAGGGCCAGCTTACGCCCCAGTTGATAACAACTCTTCGTATCCTGCCCATGCTCTCTCGCTATTGAGCGAAAAAGCTGGTGTTGATTTGTACGACTTGATGTGCCAAGCCAGACAACCCGAGCATAAGGCCGAAGCGAAACGTACTTTTATTCGTGCCATTAACTCAGTCGATGACGGTCTGTATCAAAAATTACGCAATCTTCAATATACCGAGGAAGATTTCCTCGCGGGCCTCGATATCGTGCAGGACGTCATCAATACCCCAGACACTACGGCTACCGAATAATTTCTGGTACACGCATAAAATCTTCGATGAGCGTCTGGCGCAGACTGCCGTTATATAATGCGGCAGCTGGGTGATACAGCGGCATAATCGTAAATGTCCGGCCTTCTATTTCGACACCAAGCGGCCGACCGTGAACGTCAGATATTTTAAGTCCCGGTAAAAAATATTCCATACTGTGGCGACCCAACGTAATCACGACTTTGGGTTGAATAATATCAAGTTGCTGCAATAAATAAGGTAAAAAAGCCGCCTTTTCACTTGGTTTTGGGTCGCGATTTTCTGGCGGGCGGTATTTGACGATATTCGTAATATAAATATCGCTCCGTTCCAGCCCTATCTGCGCCAGCATTTCGTTCAAAAATTTGCCCGATGCACCGACGAATGGCTTGCCGGTCTCATCTTCTTTTTTACCTGGCGCTTCACCAATAAAAACAATATCGGCATCGGGACTGCCGTCGCCCATCACTAACTGCGTTGCTTGCTGCGCCAAATCAGGACAGATACTTTTTTCAAGAATGTTAGCCTTGAGTGCGTCGAGTTGCTGTTGCTTATCCATACAATCAATTATAAAGAATACTACTGTTTTATGCAGCTACTTTTACATTGACCACCACGGAATATGCGTCCAACGTGGCGTCAGCCAGCGGAATAATTCAAACAAAAAGGCCCGCCAATGTGATACTGGTTTTGCATGCGCTGATTCTGGTGTTGGCGGGGTGGCGATTTTTTCTTCAACCGTTGTCGTAGCGGCATCTCCTAGCGAACCGTCACTCAGCATTCCGGTAACACTCAATTCTACGTCTGCGTCGCGTTGCACATCAGCAATATTAATTGTTGTCTGAGCGCTGCTAATATTACCTAACGGTATACCATTTGCACTGACGATCCACGATTGTATATTTTCGTCTTCATTCGTCCAATCCAACTTAATTGTGCTGACATTACCTGTGGTGCTTTGTGTCGTGACCGTTAAATCACCTGGTGCCGCTGGCACATAGTCTTCGTAGTTCAATTCAATTTTGACTTTTGCTGAAGCGTTAGTGACGGTGCCGCTTGATGACGTAATACGCAGTTGCATAATTCCTCGGTACTGCCCGTTGTACGCATGATTAATTGTTGGCTGTGATGTCACTGCCTCAAAAATGCCATCGCCATCAAAATCCCACTCATATTTAACAATCGTCCCGTTAACTGCGTACGAATTAGAAGCATCAAACGTAATTTCTTGACCAGACGGGGCTGAATATTCAACATTTTTCAGTAGTGCAGTAGGGCGTTGTACTATTTTTTGATAGGCAGTATCTACCATAGTGTTAATATCACCGTTCGACACAATTGTATGTCCTGACGTGGCGTCTGATATTGGCTGAAATGAAGACTGTAAAGATGCGGGGACAACTGGGTAGATATTGACCGGATCAATTTCGAGTGCCTGCCGAGCAATCATGTCAACTGTTAACTGACCATTACTATCTGGATTATAAAATTCAGAATCAGTCAGTACGACGAGTGATTTCATAGCACCTTGCTGCCATTCAAAATGCTCGAGGGTATTCCGAATTGAACGCAATGTCGGTTTAACGTCTGTGGTTGATTCGTACATTTCATACCTTCCTAATACATAATCAAAATCAGCATAACTATCGCTTAATTTGATGGTAAAATTATGAAACGTCCAATTGTGGCCACCGTCGTACCCAGCTATCGCGATACGCCCATTCCGTAGTTTAATCTTATCAGCAAGCTGCTGGATAAATTCTTTTGTCTGGGCAAAACGTTCGGGCGTCCAACCTGTTTGGTTCAGCAGAAAAACAACGTCCATACCAGTTGTTCCTATACCGCTGACATGTTTTTCTATATCTACCCCGACCGCTTTCGGACCTGGTAGCACCAGTTTCAAACGTTCGGCAATTTCTATCGCTGCTTGATCAATTGCTCCGCCCACTGATTTATATTCGCCATGCCCCCTTGTATCATAAGGTAATTTTGAAGTACCGCAGACAAAATCAATTGCCTGGCACCATAAACCAGTCTTACCTTGCATTGATTCAGGTAAAAACGGTTTTCGTGCGCCTAATGATCCATTATCCACATGACAATTGGCGATTGCTCGCCGCCAGGCTGATAAATTTTTGCCATAACATGCCTCGGGATATACACCTTCACCTTCGGGCAGGTATAGCTTTGGATCACCAAACAATGCCACAAAATCAACATGGGATTGAATATCAGTCGACAAGTCTGATAACGACTGGCCGATGACTTGGGCGCCCTGTGAATAGCCACCTAGCACAATGCGCGTATCAGGACATTTTGTATGTCGTTGTTTTAGATAGCTTTTTAATTCAGTGATTCCAGAGTTGACGCTATCACCATAGTCATTAGCTAACCCAGCTGATAAACTTGCACCGACCACATTACCGTTTTTCCACCATTCGCCAATGGTAATTGCTCCATATTTGGCATCGCCGTATGTTTCGGTGCCAAGCTCATAATAATTCATTGTTACACCTGCTTGAATACGATTCTGAAGCTGCTGCCTGAGCCGCTCGTTCTCTCCGTCTTGTAGCTTTTGTCCAGAGCCGCGTGCGAAAACAATATCAATATCCGTACACTGTAAATCGATTGCTAGCGCTTCTGATTTATTAACAAATACAAAGCTTAAAATAAGTATTATTAAAGTGCCTACTGAAACCAATATATAATTTTTCATATTCAATTAACCCTATTTTATTGCTTATCTACCAGCAACACGACGCTGCTGCGTGATCGGTCTTCGTAATAACTAATTACATGCATGTCGACGGTGTACTGCTGAATTGTGCCACTCGCGCCACAAACTCCTTCACCGCCGCTGATACGCTCTTCTGGTACGCAATCCCCTTCAACTTCAAAATTCCAACCCGAATTATTTAAAACTGTCTGCAATTCTTCTTTCGTCAACATTCCGTCCGTCTGCCAATTCCGATGTACACTTGGGCAGTTTGCTTCAAAGCAAATAATCGCGGGTGAAACAACCCGTTCATCTGTTAATTGCCAACTGTTGTCTGATTGAAACTGATCTGCCACTGCAACAATTTCTTTAGGGCTGCCCTGATACAAAAAAATAAACGCCACTATAATAACTGGCGCACCAATAACAATGCCTAATTTTACCCAATAGTTCATCTTACATCCCCCAAAAGTATCTCAGTATTTATTCAGAATTATATGATGCTCATGTTGTAAAGTCAACGATAAAAAATAAGCGGCATAATTGCCGCTTATTTCACTAATGGCCTCATTCTACACATTCGACTTGTCGCGAGCGTGGCGTTTTTTGATATACGCCCACACCCGTGGCGCTATCCAAGTAAGGAATTTAATAAACACGGCCGAACGAAGTAATTTTGCTAACATATTATGCCTCCTTGCCTATCTATACTACGCATAAATCTGGTAGCTAGCCGTAATTTATATTACAGTACTACGCGACGTCTTTCAGAGATAGACTCAGGCGTCCACGTTCGTCGATA
>DASSWW010000001.1:0-10588 GCA_035704495.1 Saccharimonadales bacterium (SeqCode) | reverse complement strand
CGGTTCGATAAAGTACCATTGTTTTGACTGTTCGACATACAGCAAACAGATGGCGTCGCCATAAAATTTAGATGCAGTACGCATACGTTTACGGTCTTTGGTGGTAAATTCGGTGGCGCTAAACGCTTTTAGTTCGACAAGTGCGCGGCGGTTCATAGAATCGTGCAAAATACACAGTTCTAAATCGGGTGTCGATTGCGACCGGCCAAACGCAATGCCGCGCCGCATTCGTCGCCATTTGTCGGCAAAACCATGATTGACCAGTCGCTGAATAATTTTAGCTTCCATTTGCGAATCGACACGAATCATTTTGCCATCAATAATGTGCCAGCCAGGTTTTGCTTGTCGGCGATACATAAATTAAGGATAACAGAAATAAAATAAAAAAGGCCTGCTATACGAGGCATAGCAGTAAAAGGTTCAACTTATTCATCTCTAAAAAGCATATAACCCCCAAAACATGGAGGCTACATGCCTGCAACATATTTTGGGGGCTTACTCTCGTCGAGTAAAGTTTGCGGACTCATTCGTGACAACGCCACACGACAGACCATACCTACTCGATTGCATCATCAGTCCGAACACGATTTCGTGTGGGCCCGCGATACCGTTAGGTATATTGGTGATGGCGAAATCGAAAGATTCACCGATTTCGACACTCTCACGAGCTTGCTGTTGTGCTTGCTCTAGCAGGGTCTCAACGAAATCTTTTTGATCACCACCATCGCTAGCGATTGTTTCTGGGGGATCGCCCCAACCACCACCAGTCGCTTCACGAAATGTATCAGAGCTGCCGGTAGTCGGCTGCTCTTGGTTTTTGTTACGTCCGAATAGACGGTTCCACCACATGATTACCACCTCATTCTATACACATGGTCACGCATATTATACTGTAATTAAATCAGATTGTAAAATCGTAGAAAAGGTTCAACGTTTTGCATTATCGTATTTTAAGCCAGGTAAAATAGGGCGGGGAACCGTCACTCTCATTTTGTTATAACCTTAACCTTGATACACTAGGTAGGTAAGAAAAGGAGGTATATATGGAAACTACTAATTCTGCGGCCGAGGCTGCTGGCGCTATGGTAGGGTCATTCGTTATTATCCCCCTTATTGTATTGGGGTTAACATGGGTAGTGGTGCGGATTGCTAAAAAACGCAACTTAACGAAAAAAGGCGTGTTAATTGCCCTAGGCGTTGGTTTGGTTTTGGCTCTGCTGAGTAGTGCTGGTCGCATGGGCGCCTAGTAAGGTTCAGGCTTATTAAGTAAAAAGAAAAAGCCCGCTGGAGAAGCGGCCTGGGCGCGGATGCATCCAACGGGCTTTCTCTACAGCGGGGTAACTAGGGAATCGCGGAACTGCCGGGATTCATGTTTAGTGCTGGAAATACCAGATCCGTACAAAGGTAGTCCTCTGCAGTAAACCAGGCAGGCAGGTACATGACTCGTTCTGTCAACATATCGTTAAATGGTGGCGTGTCCATCATGAAGTCGATATATTCGTTTTGACCTTCACCCGAAAGGACGATGGCGCAAGCGCCAAGCCCTGCAAATGCAGCGTCCTCGTAGGTAAACTGGTTCGCGTCATTTAACGGCCCCAGCCGGCCACTTCTGACGTAACCATCGATGTTTTCCTTGTATGTGTCAAACGCTTGTTGCGTGAAAGGACCACATTCCTGAGGTTCTGAAGCGGTGATTTCCTCGCAGGTGTATTTACTACCATCGATTTCCACAGTCGTTTCAGGGGTTGTCGTGGTGCCGCCACCTCCATCTCCTTTGTCGGTAGTGTCTGTGCTGCCGCTACAGCCAGTTAAAGCTACGGCGGCAATTGCCAGGCTTGCAAAAATAATGCGTTTCATCATTGTTCCTTACACAAGGACGACGTTCAGGACGTGGTTATAATAGTATAGAAATAATGTGTTGTCAATATTATTCTTTGCGTATCAATGGATATTTATTTTTAAAATAAAAGAAAGCGTTCTTTTATGTGCCTTACTTTGTTCGCCATAGTTTAGTTGACAAAATGCTTATGCTGTGCAAGTATAAAAGCTAGTAAGTTATTCAAAAAGAAACACTTACACCTGATTACGGGGCACATTCCGATAAACAATTGAGGAAAGGGCCGTGTAGAAAACAAAACACTTATCGCGATAAGGCGAAAATACCAGTTTGATCAACTGGTATTTTTGTTGTTATAAAGGTGTAATCAAAACGGTTCTATCTATTTATTATCGTATACCGATAATAGGTGGCAGGTCTTGTTTTCCGGCTTTTCGAGCGATTCGTTCACGTTTGTGACCGTAGTAAAATATCCCACTTACGGCAGCCGCCCCTAAGGCAAGGGCAGTACTGAGGTTATATGAAGATTGTAAATGTTCCAGCGCTGCCGTGTAGGCGGGTGAATGACTAAATTCAGAACTAACCAACTGATCGATGCCGGGTATGTTCATTGCAGCCTTTGTCGCTCCTAAACCGATGTTTACTGTTGCGGCAGGTGTAACTATTTCTAGGGCGGTTTGACCGATTTTATTTTCGATTTCATCTTTACGGGATAAGGGGTTGTTGGCGAAATCGGCATAATGACCAAGTTCATGTCGTAATGACTTGTTCGTATCAGCTGGTTTATTCATTCCAACGACAACTTCTGTTGTATCTGGTGAATATGCTCCCTTTACACCGCTAGGCAGGGCATGTTTTGGCCACACTTCTACAGATAAATGGCTGTTATCGTTCGGTGCATCAAGCGCGCTAAGTGATTGCCGCAATGCAGAATAGTCGATATCGATAACTTGGCCTTTATCTAGTTGTTTGCCAACACCTACGTCAAATGTGACTGTTGGATCGGTGTCAATCACGTCTGAGCGACGGGGAATAATAAGGCTTTCGGTGGTATGCATAGTAAAGTAAATAATAGCATTAAATTGTTAAAAAGTCAAGTATAATCACGTTCGTGAATCACCAAGGGTTATATCTTGATTTAAAAGGGTAAATCAAGTACTATTGTCTATGTAACAATTATTAACGACACAACTCGTGCAAACACTCCTGAATATTCAGGTGTACGGGTGAGGAACAAGGAGTAAACAACTATGGCAGTATCTGTCGATATTAAAGCTTTGCTTGAAGCTGGTGTTCATTTTGGACATAAAACAAGCCGTTGGCACCCTAAAATGGCGCCATACATTCATAGCAAACGTCAGGAAAGTCACATTATTGATCTGACAAAAACGGTTGAAGGCCTAGACAAAGCATTGCCATTCCTGACCAAAGTTGTCGCAAGTGGCAAACAAATTTTGTTCGTTGGCACGAAAAAACAAGCCAAAGACATCGTTCGTCAGGCAGCTGAAAAAGTAAACCAACCATACGTCACTGAACGTTGGGTTGGTGGCATGCTGACAAACGTTAATACGGTCACACAGCAAATCAAAAAGCTAAAAGACCTAGAAAAACGTATGGCAGCAGGTGACCTGGAAAAGCGCTATAACAAACTTGAAGTACAGCGTTTTCAAGAAGAAATTGATGAATTGAACGTTAAATATGGCGGCATCAAAAACTTGGATAAATTAGGTGCGGTCATTGTGACTGACGTTATTACAGACGCTAATGCGCTAAAAGAAGCGAAAACACTTGGTGTCCCAGTTGTCGGTATCGTTGATACGAACGCCGATCCAAGCCAAATTGATTACGTTGTTCCAGGTAATGACGATGCTATCAAGGGTGTGCAATTATTGCTTGATTATTTTAGTGCCGCAGTCGCAGAAGGCGCCGGCGCACAAAAACCAGCTGATAAAACAGAGGAGAAATAAACGATGGCTAGTACTATTTCTATCGAAGATATCAAAAAACTAAAAGAACTTACCGGTGTTGGCTTGACCGACGCCAAAGGTGCGCTTGTTGAAGCAAATGGTGATTTTGACAAAGCACTAGAAGCAATGCGTAAAAAAGGGCTAACAAAAGCCGAGAAAAAAGGCGACCGCGAGACTCGTGAAGGCGTCATCGACAGCTACGTCCACAGCGACCGCATCGGCGTGATTGTTGAAGTAAACTGCGAAACTGATTTTGTGGCACGTCTGCCAGAATTTAAAGAATTCGCTCATCATATTGCGATGCAAATTGCAGCGATGTCACCAAAATATTCGACCATGGAAGATATTCCAGCGGCAGATTACGACGCCAAGAAAAAAGAGCTGCTAGAAAGCGATGCACTGAAAAGCAAGCCAGCTGAAATGGCCGAAAAAATCGTCGAAGGCCAGTTGAAAAAGCACTTCGCCGAACAAGTACTCAGCGAACAAGTGTTCGTACTGGATGACAGTATGACTGTTGGCGAACGTATCAAAGAACAAATTGCCAAAAGTGGCGAAAACATCCGCGTCGCGCAGTTCAAGCGTATTGAACTTGGCGTAAACGAATAAATAATTCGTTTCGATACACAGAAAAACCGGTCAGTTATGGCCGGTTTTTATTATAGTTGTCTAGAGTGAACTTTTTATCGCTTCGTAATACTTCTTATCAATATCGATAACGAATGTTTTATTTGTTTCTTTTAAATCAAAATCATTTATTCGTTTTTGTACATCACGATGGTAGTGGACTGTAAATAAGTCTTTAGATTTAATGGACGTGAAGTGCATTGCAAATGAGGCTCCTTTATTTTGCCATTCATTAATTTGAAACGAGGGGTCTAAACTGGCATTAGTAAAATGTGCCGCCAGTTGTTCGGGATTCATGTTCGTGGCATATGATAGTGTCACGCCTGGGTTTGAGTCACAAATAATAAAACTGATATAGCATCCATAATCACGTTGACCGATATATTCCAATTTATTGTTGAGTGGGTATGAGCGTGTAGAACTCATGTATGTCAATAAACCAACGGCGACTATAATTGTGATTAAGCTTCCTATGATAAGGTAGATTATTTTAGATTTTGATAACATACTTCTTGTTTTTCGTTTCATGTCACTATATTAGCATAATTGCATCAAGTATAATTTTATGTTATTATTCGCTTAATCTTTGGTAGAGCGTTATGAAAGATTTGCACATTTTACATACAACAATTGGGAGAATCTCGTGATTAACAAGCGACGAAAGATCATCTTTATACTAGCTGCGATGGTTGTGTTCATAATTTCGATCGTAATAGTATATTCGCTATTTAGTGATGATGGAGCACAAAGTGAAGTTTTGCAGCCGCAGACCAATGACACGCTAGTATTGAATGCTGACGATGTGAAGAGCTTAGAGAATGCACTAAACAGTACAGATCGATTCGAGCAAGAAAGAGCGCTAGTACCGGCACTGCGTAATGGCGAATGGACAAGCTCTGCTGTTTTACCAGAAGGCGCATCATTACAAGTTGACCGCGATACGTTTAAGATTAGTGAAAACGGTTACGGTCAAGTGCGCGCAAGTGTCACAGGTTCAGTTGAAGCAGAGTTTGTTCTTTATCTTAAATCAGTCAATCAAGAGTGGCTGATATACATGACCGAAACGAAGAGGTGAGATAATTGAAGCAGCGTATTGTGAATCTTAAGATTGTCACTGTGATAATCTTTCTTCTCTCTGGGCTTCTTGGCGCGCAGCCAGCGAGTGCCAATAATATACCGGTGTGCGATTCTAGTTTTGGAGAAAGGACACCTGTACTGATGGTGCACGGTTTCAACTCGAACCCAACGATTTGGGATCGAATGAGGCAAGAGCTTAGTTCGCTCAAAAATATTAGTACGAGTACATTTGATTATGAAAATGTACATTCTGAGTGGGTGACAAATGAAGCTATTGGCCCCGAATTGGCTATGCAAATTGATTGTCTCGCCCAGGCCTCGCTGCAAAATGGCGGGCAGGGAAAGGTGATTGTAGTGGCTCATTCGATGGGTGGATTAGCGACACGTTATGCGACGAATCAAACCATCGACGGTCGTAAGGTTGCTGACGAAGTTGGACTGGTGATTACCCTAGGCACGCCGCATTTGGGTAGTCTGTGGGGTAATACTGGGACAGCTATTGGCACTTCTGTTTGCCAAGGTGTGGTTGGCAATCTGACGTTTAATCCGCTACTTGGTCTGTTAATGTCCAAAGACATGTGTCTTTCAAATTTGGCGATGAAGGGATTAAGCAAAAGTTCGAGAGAACTACGTGAACTACCGTCATTTCCTGCTGATATACCTGTCAGGGCAATCGCTGGTAATACCAGAGTTTACGTTCAGCTTCTTTTTACTGAAATTGTTAAGACCGGTACAAGCAGCGACTTGGTTGTTGGTGTTGAGTCTGCGACAGCAGAATATACCGATACTGACAGAGGTGATGGGAGATTCGAATTTCGGTGTGACTTGCGACGTTACGAACAAGGAGTGAATACTGGATTGCAAGGTGGTGAATGTTCTCACAACGAACTGTACACAACTGGCTATATACAAGAGTCAGTAAAGCAGGGTATAGAGGAGTATCTTGCGGTTTCTGTTGTGGATGTACCGAAAATTACTTTACCATCTGGTCGTGAGAAGACGTTGTTTAACAAGTTGACGTTAACCTATCCAGACACCTGGGGTGGAGCGATGAATAACCCTGGCGTAGTTGAGAATATTGTCGACTATACGCATTGCGAAGATATTGCTGCTGTGTGTCCACATATTCATTTCATCAATCTTGATTCAGCAGGTGGTCGCGCACAGTATGGAGATGATCCAGTTGCAAGCGCTGCAGAGCAGGCTTCGACTATGGGTTTTCCGTCAGGATACGTTGCGACTGGACCTGCCGAGTTGAAAGGTACGGTGAGCGTTGGTGGTGAAACGGCAGACTATTACGAGCAAATTGCGACAACGACACATGCACCGCCACAAACCAGATTCTATTATTGGTATATCGAAAGCCGTCAATTACTCATTACGGCCTACGATTCTGACTATGGTCCATATTCAGCAGAGACTCTGAGCGCTGTACTTGATAATGTAGAGTGGAGGTAGAAGTATACCAAATAATTAAATAGTGCTCCCGAAGTCGTGCCCCAACTATTACTATGGATTTAATCTTAGTGATAGTTGGGGCATATTTCATTTACAGCATCTGAGTGGCGCCGAGCGATCATAAAAACCAGAACCTTCGTAGTCACGTTGATGCATGGGGAGCAGACATTTCTGTTCCTGCCGCCTAATAACTGAAGTTGAGCTCGCCCCGCTAGGGTCTTGGTGCTCCTTCGGGGCGAGCTGACTAACCATTTTTCATACACCGCTTCGGCGGTGTTTTTGCTATACTAAGGATAGATAAACAAAGCGAGGAATTATGTTTGATACCGACCCCTATGAATTACGAATGACTGCCGCATTAGAGCATTTTGAGGAAGAATTAAAGAAAGTCCGTACTGGACGCTCGCACCCTAGTATGCTGGATGGCATAAAAGTCGAAGCTTACGGTGTTATGACGCCATTAAACCAGGTCGCGAACATTACCGCACCCGAAGCACAATTGCTACAAGTGACGCCGTTTGACCCAAGCAACGTCCAGTTAATTGCTGCGGCGATTCGCGCCGATCAATCACTAGGCTTTAATCCAAGCGATGACGGACGTATTGTTCGAGTACCGGTGCCACCACTGACCGAAGAGCGCCGCAAACTACTCGTTAAACAAACTGGTGACAAGGTAGAAGAAACGCGTATTGCGCTGCGTAACATTCGTCAGGACGCGCTAAAAGATGCCAAGCGCAAAAAAGATGCCAAAGAATTAAGCGAAGACGATGTTAAGCGAGTCGAAAAAGAAATTGATCGATTGATGGCAGACTACCAGGATCAGATCGAAACCACCTTTGCCGCTAAAGAGAAAGAAATCCTAACAATTTAATGTCCATCATCGACCGAGTACGACAGCTAAACCTACCGCTTGATGAAGTGGTGGTGATTGGCAGCGGCGTACTTGACGCATTGAAACTGCGACCAGCAGGGGATGTTGATTTGGTAGTGACCGCTAATCTATTTGCGGACCTTGCTAGCGGGAACGACTGGCAGATTACCGCAAAAGGCCATGAAGTCATGCTGCAGCAGGATGACGTCGAAGCGTTTTTGTCATGGGGCAGCGAAGCAAAGCCAAATTTTCGAGCACTTTATGATGAGGGCACGACGATTGACGGAGTCCGATTCGCTAGTCCGCAGTTTGTAGTAGATTGGAAAAAACAGCGTATGAGCGAAAAAGACAAAGCCGATATTACATTACTTGAGGAGTATTTAAACCGATGAGTGCTGCGCCGATTATTCCGCAACATATAGGTTATATTGTGGATGGCAATCGTCGATGGGCAAAAGAGCACGGATTGCCTGCATACGAAGGTCACCTGGCTGGATATAACGCGTTAAAAGAGGTTGCATTAGCGACACTCGCTGCCGGCGTGCAGTATGCGTCCGCCTATGCATTTTCGACAGAAAACTGGAAACGCAGCGAAGCCGAGGTAAGCAAGTTGATGGGATTAATTGTCTATGCCGTCAAAGCGGATTTGCAGATATTCATCGACAATAACGTTAAATTAAAAGTTATTGGTTCACGGACTCGGCTGAGTAGCAAGGTAAATAAGGCAATTGATGAGTCCGAGACAAAAACTGCCGCTATGACTGGCGGTACGTTTGTGGTCTGTTTAAATTATGGTGGTCAGGCCGAGATTGCCGAGGCGTGCAAAAAAATTGTTCAATCGGGAGTAAACCCTGATGATATCACGCCAGATCTAATTTCGCAGAACCTGTTTGCGCCAGAGGTTCCACCAATCGATATTGTGGTTCGAACCAGTGGTGAACAACGGATCAGTAACTTTATGCTGTGGCGTGCTGCCTATAGTGAACTATTATTCCTTGATAAATTTTGGCCAGACATGACAAAAGACGATGTGGGCGCTATACTAAAAGAATATTCACGGCGTAGCCGACGATTTGGAGGGTAAATGGAATTATTATTTGGTATTATTGTCGGGCTATTTATCCTTGTATTTTTGGTCGTTGTCCACGAACTGGGTCATGCTATTGTCGCTAAGCGTAATGGTGTGGTTGTCGAAGAGTTTGGGATTGGCTTTCCGCCACGAGCATGGGCGAAAAAACTAAAGAACGGTGTGCTGCTTACCCTAAACTGGTTGCCACTTGGCGGATTTGTCAGGTTGCAAGGCGAACACGATGCCGCAGATGAAAAAGGTGATTATGGTGCGGCAAGTTTTGGGCAGAAAACTCGCATTTTGCTTGCCGGTGTAGTGATTAACTGGGTTGTTGCCGTTATTTTATTGACGATATTGGCCTGGACAGGATTGCCAAAAATCCTGCCGAACCAGTTTACTATTCCTAGTGATACGACAATTCACAAGACACCGACCGAAATTGGAACTGTCATCGAAGGTTCGCCAGCTGATCAAGCTGGCCTGGAAACAGGCGATACGATTGTTCGTTTTGATGGCGAGCCTATTGAGTCGCCAACTGATTTGGTAGAAGCTAGTGAAGCGAATAAAGGCGAAAAAGTAAACATTATTTATTCACGTGATGGTGTCGAGCAAACGACTAGCACGACGTTGAACAACGATAATCAAGACGGATATTTAGGGGTTAGTTCGGGTCAACGAGAGTTGATTCAGGCTGGCTGGTCGGCGCCAATTGTTGGTATTGTGACGACTGGGCAGTTTACGCTTGTGACGTTGCAGGGCCTAGGTGATCTGCTGACAAACTTTGCCAAAGGTGTTGTTTTGCAATTTAGCCCTGATCAGTCCGTACGCGAGTCGGCCGATACTAGCCTAGAAAAAGCAGGCAATAGCGTCGCCGGTCCAATCGGTATTTTGGGGGTTATCTTTCCGGCAGCCGAACAGGCCGGGTTAACGCAACTGGTGTTTTTGACGGCAATTATTTCGTTGACGCTGGCCGTTATGAACGCGCTGCCTATTCCTGCGCTTGATGGTGGCCGATGGTTCACAATGGTTCTATTTCGCCTGCTAAAGAAACCTCTGACGAAAGAGCGCGAGGAAGCGATTCAGGCGACAGGGTTCTTGATTTTGATGACATTAATTATATTGGTGACGGTTGCAGATGTCGGCAAACTCTTCGGATAAACCAACTAAACCAGATGCGCCAAAATTCGCGCCTGCCAAGCAAAAAAAGCGAGGCACGTACAAATGGTGGCTTATTTTCAGTTTGCCAGCATGGGTGTTGTTTGGGTTTCTTTTTGCCCAGGTTGTACTCGCGGCTATTCTAGGGGCACTCGTTCAGTTTGGCGTGCCGTTCGATGGCATTAATGAATCAGTACTAAACACTACGTTTGCCGCGTGCGTGTATTTACTCAGTTTTGCCATAGTAGTTGGATTGCCGTGGATAATTAAAAAGCGACGTACAACCACGCAAGAGCTAGGCTTGCAGCGGTTACCATCATGGATGGATATTGGGCTTGCGCCAGCGGCGTTAATCGTTTATTTACTCGCTTCGGGTATAGCAATTTATCTGGCGATACAGTTTTTACCTGGTTTTAATGCCGCTGAACCACAAGAGGTCGGATTTGATAATCTGAATCGACAGTATGAGTATTTATTGGCGTTTGCGACGCTGGTGATTATCGCTCCTATTGCCGAGGAAGTTCTGTTTA
>DASSWW010000024.1:0-18403 GCA_035704495.1 Saccharimonadales bacterium (SeqCode) | reverse complement strand
TGGTTGATCATCGTATCAATCGCGATGGCCGTTTTACCAGTTTGGCGGTCACCAATAATCAACTCACGCTGACCACGACCGATAGGGAACATCGAGTCAATTGCCATAATACCGGTCATCAGCGGTTCGTGGACTGATTTACGGCCCATCACACCAACTGCTTCGCGTTCGACGAGTCCTGTATGTTTGGTTTTAATAGGACCGGCGCCGTCTAGTGGGCGGCCAAGCGGGTCAACGATACGGCCAAGAAGTTCTGGACCGACTGGCACTTCCAACACAGTACCTTTTAAACGCACCGTATTACCAGCAGCAACAGATGTGTCGCTACCTAGTAACACCGCACCAATTTCGTCTTCCATCAGGTTCAGCGCAAACGCTTCGATAACACCGTCTTTTGTTTCGATTTCCAGCATTTCTGAAAAGCCTGCCGAGCGCAGCCCATGCACCCAGGCCACACCATCGCCGACTTTTGTCACGATACCAACACTGTCAAGATTTTCAGACGCTTCTAGTCCCGCGATTGCGGCGCGTAGTTCTTGGGATAATTCTGTTATTGCAATCTCTGCCATTCTTTTCCTTTTCTTAAAGTTGTTTTGCCTTTAGGGCGTTTAGTTTATGGCGGATCGTGCCGTCGAAGCGTTTTCCAGGGATATCAATACGGATACCACCCAGTAACGTCTCGTCGACCGATTTGCGGAGCTGTAACGATTTCGCTCCAGTTAATGCCTTTATTTCTGCCTCGATACTCGCATCAAGTGAATGGGCACTGGCGACATCGGCCACGACAATGCCGCGGGCGGCCATCGCGTCTTCGATATCACGAACCAGCAATTCTTGTTCTCGCGTTCGTCCACTCGTTACCAAATACGCCGCAACTTCGCGCAGGGCGTCTGCTGGCGAACTGCCCGCAGCTAATTTATCTGCGGCAAATGCGGCCATTTTTCGACGAGATAAACGGTTAGCCATGCAGTTATCGCGCTCCTTTGACAGCTGCCGAAATAACGGCATCGTCTACTTTGGCAGTAACCGTTTTGCCGACGACTTTTTCGGTCGCCAGAGCAACGAGTTCCAGTGTTTCGTTATGTAACGCTTTTTTAGCAGCCACGATGTCTTTGTCAATCTGCGCATGAGCATCTTCGACAATGCGCTCGGCACGAACTTTTGATTTAGCTTCAGCTGCTTCGATTGCTGCTGTTGCTTCTTCCTTAGCGGTCAAAACAATCTCGCCAGCTTCTTTACGCGCTTCTTTCATTAGCTTGTCGATAGCGACCTTCGCATCATGTGCCTTTTTTTCAGCTTCGGCTGCGGCGACGGTGCTTTCTTCGATTTTAGCCTGTCGTTCATCGACAACTTTAATAAAAATCGGATAGACATATTTACCTAACAGCCATACTAAAATCAAAAACGCAATCGTCTGAAAAATCAGCATGCTAATATCGATGCCGAGCGCATCCAAGACATTGCCCGAAGCTTCTTCAGTCGCACCAAATTGTGTTAGTATATTCATTCGAAACATCACCTTTTATTAAATAAATTTAGCGATAATCGCAACGACAATACCGATGATTGCCAAAGAGTCTGCAAAGACAATAGCGGTGATCATCAATGTACGAATGTCGCTTAGTTTTTCTGGATTACGACCAAATGCGTTCAACGCGCCGGCACCAATAAAACCAACACCCATGGCCGCACCAAGTGCAGGCAATGCGTAGGTCAATCCAAATGCTAATTCTTCCATTATTTATTCTCCTTTAAATTATTTACGATTATATCATTCTTTCACTGCGACAGGTGTGGACACATGATCAGTGGGGGAATGGTCGGTATGGGATGTAAGGCTCGGCTCAGCCTCGGAATGGCCGTGGGTATCGACAGCTAGCGATGTAAAGATAAGGGTCAGAATAAAGAATACGTAGGCCTGCACCAATCCGATAAACAGCTCGAACGCCATAAACACAGGCAAGGCGACAATAGCGAAATAACTGGTCAAAACAGCAATAATTAGTAATAATACCTCGCCAGCAAAACAGTTACCGAATAGTCGAAGTGACAGTGATAAGCCACGCGAAAACTCGCCGATTAACTCGAGGAAACCTTCGAACGAACCAAGCGGGTCTTTGAAAGGATTACGTAAATAGCGACCAGCGTTACCGAACACACCATGTTGTTTAATGGCATACACCTGTACGGTCACCATGGTGATAAGCATGATTGCCAGCGTAAAATTCAGGTCAGCCGCTAAGCTTCGGAATACTGGAATACCATGGAACGTAATTGAACCAATGCCAGGAATAATACTAAGCCAATACGAAATCAAGACAAAAAAGAAAATAGTCAAGGCCAGCGGCGCAATTTTACGAGCTAATACCTTGTCGGGAATCACATTGAAAATAGAGTTGTACATACCTTCGAACGCCCATTGCACTAATCCGACAAAACGATTGTATTGGTTTCGTTTGATTTTTGCGGCAACATACATAAATATACCGATAAAAATGCCTAGCCCGACTAATCCTAATAAAACAGCGTTGGTAATTTGCAGTCCACCCACGGTAAATAGCGGCTCGGCGGCGAGACTGATATGGATGTCGGATGCTGCAAAATTATGTATCATATTATTTCTTTACTTGTTTTATTTGTCGTTTTACCAACACCACTGTTAGTGCGATACCGATTATCATCGCGACGATCATTAGCCACGGTGTGGTGTGAAGCCACTTGTCAACAAAAAGCCCCAGAACAGTCATACCAATCGTCGGTATAAACATGCGCCACGTTGTATCGCCAATAGTGCCTAGCAATAAAATGACCGTCGATCGATCCGGCGGCGTAGGCTTTACGTCATCATCATTTTCTGATGGGCTCATTACTAGTATAGTATAGCAGTAGAAAGGTTATTTGCCAATATGCCCCGTCGAAATCAAACACCGCCACACCAACCATTTCATTTTGTTAGCCAGTGCCAAACAAAACGTCGTTTTGGCACTGAAAAACAGGCGATAGCAACAGCCGAACATCAAATGTTGATAAAGCCAGCGCTTAGTTTGGCAACATATAAATGCGAACTTTGCGGTGGATGGCACCTAACGCGGCGTACTAAAAGTAGGTAACAGGCAGAATATTTGTATACCGGTTAGCCACTGGTGTTGAGCTGTTCGTGGTCGTCCCGTCACCTAGCTGACCATCGCTGTTGTTACCAACGGTATAAATCTTGTTATCGGTCGTCAAAACAACGGTCGTACCGTATCCTGATTGCACCCTTTGCGCATCGATTGTCGTACCATTTATGACATCCATAGCCTGTGGAGTCGAACGGTTAAACGTCGTACCGTCACCTAATTGGCCCATGTGATTTCTACCTGCACCGTACACTCGGCCATTGCTACCGATCACAAACGTATTGCTAAATTGATTCGGACTGCCAATGCCCGATGCCGCCGAGTAAACATCCACCGCTGTGACACCTGACGGTAAAATAAATTTTGTCGGTGTTGATCGTGTCGTTGTCGACCCGCCGTTACCTAGCTGCCCGTAGTTATTACTGCCAGCACTCCACACCTCTCCTTGGTCGGTCAGCACCGAAACAAACCATTGGTCGGTAGCTATTTTTATGGCATTACCGGCACTTGTTGGCAGATCAAATTTTGTTAGGGTACTAGAAGCCGATGTCGTGCCATTACCCAGCTGTCCGTAGTCATTTCGTCCAGCGCCCCTGACAACACCATCACTACCAACGACCCAGACACTCGCACCATCAGTTGCAACTTGAACTGCTTTTGGCTGGCCACTATTTCCATAAGTGCCAATTCTTACTGGTGTCGAAGATTCTGTCGTCGTCCCGTTGGCTAATTGACCATTTTGATTTTGACCCCAGCCATACACGCGTCCGCCTTCCATGCGAATATATGCATTGTATGCGTCGAGAGTAATATTAGTTGTTGGCTGAGTGTTCGCATTAGCTGATGAATACGTAGGTAAGTCGACCCGCTCGGCAACTGTTTCATCAATACAGCCAGCAATCGTATAGCCAGTCCCAAGTAGTCCATTATCACATTCGCCAGCTGCATATAAATTACCGTCTGTTGTTAACACAAAAGTACTTCGTCCATTCACCCCGACATGACGGCCTTCTTCACCAACTGGTAACTGAAATCGCACAGCGGTCGATCGGTTTATCATTGTCCCGTCACCCAACTGCCCTGCAGTATTTTCACCCGCGCCGTATACCCGCCCATCACTCGCGAGAACGAATACATTCGTTCCCACTGATAAAAAGTTGGTGAACATTTTGACCGGGTTAACATCATCGGGCAGATTAAATCGCCTCGGCGTCGTAGATGACGCGGTCGTCCCGTTGCTCAGCTGTCCATAGGTGTTGGTACCAACCGCACGAATACTATTGTCAGCAGCAATCGTCAAAAAGTACGCACCACCACCATCGGCCGAAAAGTAGCCAAACGCAACACTGTCAAAACTAACATCAACACCCAAATTAGCCTTTAGAGTGTGCGTATATGTTTTCCATACCGCTCCACCCGCTGACCGCAACAACTGAACGGTTCCAATAACGCTGACGTTCTGTGACGTACCTTCATTAACCGGTGCCTCCACTTCGAACGTCGTTCGAATATTGTCACTGCTTAAAACGTAGCAACTGCTACTACTCGTACATGGACTGCCACCGCTACAGCTAGTGTTTGGGTAAAGGTGATTTGCTCCCCACTGGGGGATATAACCATTTCTTTGCAGACAGTTATTGGCGCGGGCTATACCCGACTCGGCAGCTTCTTGCGCCAACTGATTATAATACTGGTCACTTAGCGCGACGCGAATAGAGCTTGTTGCCGTGACAGCAGATAACAAGACGATCAACATGACGATTGATACTATCAATATGGTCGGTAAAGCAAAACCGTGACTGTATTCGCTTTTTATATGCTTCATAGGATAAGCATAATAATAACACGTTTTGATAGTATACTCGACCCTCATTTTAGTGTATAATGTATAGTAACTAGCATTAGCAAAGGGGAATATATGAACGACGGGTCACAAATTACTATTTATAGCACGACATGGTGTGCGTTTTGTAAAACTGAAAAACAGTATTTGGATAAATTAGGCATTGCTTATACAGAAAAAGACATCGAAGCCGACAAAGCAGCCTACGAAGAGTTAATGGAGAAAAATGGTGGTGCTTTTCAAGGTGTGCCTGTGACCGATATTGCGGGCGACTTGGTACTTGGTTTTGACCGCGCAAAGATCGACGCCGCAATCAAGGCGCACGATATCAAACCAGCCGCTATCGCGTAGTAGCTATTTAATTATTTCCTTTTGAAAATATCGTTCGTCCCCACGGGGAAGGGCGATATTTTTATATCTATTTGCGCGTTCACTGGTTAAAGTGTATAGTTCAGAATACCTATGAAGTCGCCAGAATACCAACCAGAACCCACGCCCGAAATTATTCAGGGCGTAAAAGCTGAAATCAATATAGCCGAACCTGACGTTCTGCGCGACTATCTGGAAAAAGATTATGGCTATGTCGATTTGTACGAAGGGCGAGCAAAAGATTTACCCAGTCCATTAACACATGCAAGCCTTCAGTATGCCCGAGATGAAGATACAGGCATCATGCACATGGAAGCCGTGACCAATTTTAACCCGACGGCAGTTGAACAAAATGGCGCACGCATTGCATGGCAAACGGTGTTTAACACAGTCATGCAGGAAAAGTTAAACGACAGTGACCAGGAAATTGCCGACACACCAGCCCACGAACAACATACAATATATATACCCATCAATACAGAATACGTCGCTCGTATCGAACCCGTCACTGAACTAGATTACTGTAGCGTCGGCCTGTCACTACACCAATTGTCCAAACTCGAAAAACAGCTTGGTAAACGAGTTCCTGTCGATGCCTATAGTGCCACCAATCAGCCATACGAAGTCTTGGTAGATTTTTCAAAGATTTGGTCGCACGTGATTGATTCTATCGCCGAAAACTATAGTCAGGCGAACAAAGACAATCCCGAAATTCCTCCTGTTATTACAGTTGCGGCTCCTGCCTTTAGGACGGCACCAGAACGATTACAAGAAATGGTGGCTGTAGAAAATAGATTGCCTAGCCGGGAAATAATTGATCCTACAAAAGTACGCTTCGAAGACATTGCTGGGTACGACAATATTAAAGAACAGCTGCTAGATTTGGCGCTGCTCAACCAACATCCGCAGATGGCAGCTGACATCGAACTTGACAGTATTAATGGCATCCTGCTACATGGCGTACCGGGAACGGCCAAAACAAAATTATTAAAAGCGTTCGCCAACGAAATAGACGCACCACTTCGTGAAATCCGGGTATCAGAAATCATCGAAAAATGGGTCGGCAACTCGGCACGTAATCTCGATGAATATTTTAAAGAACTAATCAAAGAACCTGGTTTCATTGTGGTATTGATGGACGAGTTTGATTCGATTGCGGCATCGAACAAACACAATCACAGCAGCGAACGAATAGATGTTGTTAATCGATTAAAAGAGTGGGTTATCACCATCGGCGAAAAACATCATAATATTATTTTGACCGCAGCGACCAATAAAATTGATGACGTTAGCGAAGATTTGATACGCCCAGGTCGTTTTTTAGCCATCGAAGTACCGGCACCAAACGAATATATGCGTCGTGATATCTGGATGCTAATGATTGGTAAAGCGGCGGTAAAAGCAGATATGTTGGCGATGGACAATCCCGAAGCAGTCGGCTTGCCGGTTGACCAAGCAAGCATCGACTATAACGAACTAGCTGCAAAGACAGAAGGCATGGTTGGTGCGCATTTTACCGAAATACTCAATGCCATCCGCAAGCAACGACTGCGCACATACATCAGGTCAAATAGCCAAGAAAAAACAATGGAACCTATTACTCAAACTGATTTATTAAAGCAAATAAAAGCCGTCGATTTACGCGATTAACTAGGCCCGATTATCAAAACATCGCCGTGCAGGGCATCGCGGAAATAACCATCGTGACTGACGTATAGTACGGCGCCAGAATATTTTGCGATGGCTGTTTCTAATTCTTCGATACTTGGTAAATCCAGGTGGTTAGTCGGCTCGTCCAAAATAAGTAATTGTGGATCATTCGCCAGCATTGATATCAACTGAAACCGTGCTTTTTGGCCACCAGAAAGCCGGGCAATCGGTGTTTTTCCGTCGCCCTCGGTAAATAAATAATCACTCATTAGTCCACGAATTTTCGTCGTTGTAATCGATAGGTTACGGTCTAAATACATCTTTTCGATCGCTGCTTCTAATGACAAATCAAAATACGTCGGTGAAACTTCTTGTTCGTACACGCCAATGCGCATGTGGCGATCTAATTCGATATCGCCTGAAAACTTTGTAATCGACGATGGGCGCGTCGAAGAACCTCCCTGAGTCAAAACATCTGCAGCCCGAGAATGACCAGACGCCGGGGCTCTTGTCAGTCCCGGAGCGAAGCCGTTTTGCGAAGGAACGATTCGAGACGCGGATTCTAACAACGCCTTTATCAACGTCGTCTTACCAGCACCATTGCGACCGCGAATTTCCAGCGCTTCGCCTTCGCGCAAATCAATATTCGCGCCCTCAAACAGGGCAGTATCGCCGTAACCTAAACTAACATTTTTGGCATTAACCAATACGTGTTTGCTACGGCTTTCGTCGTCTTTCAGACTCATCCGAATATTTTTAGATTTGAATTTGTCATATTGCGCAGCGACTTTGTAATTCAGGTTAGCAGCTGATTCTTTATCAATCCAAAACGTTGGTTTTTCTTTGGCCTGCAATTCGGCTAATTCTTTGCGACTGTTTTCTTCCAGTCGCTTAAATTTTTGAATCGTGCCTGGATTACGTGATTTTTCTTTTAGTCGCTGATAATCAATCACTTTAGCTTTCAGATTAACGATACGTTTTTCGATCATTTCAAAATCATTCATTTGGGTACCCGTACTAACCGCGTTTTGTTTCAAATACGCGTTATAGTTGCCCTTGTAACTGACACTGTCGCCGTCTTTTAGTTCGATAATTCGATCAACTTCGTTTAATACGTCACGGTCGTGAGTAATCACCAACATGCCTTCGCGGGCGCCTTGCATCCATTCAATAAACTGTGCTTTTGCCACGTAGTCCATGTGGTTCGTCGGTTCGTCAATCAGCGCCAAGTCAGCATCAGAATGCATCGTTTTGACGATTTCAATCAGACGTTTTTGACCGCCGGATAGGGTAGAGAATTGTCGGTGAGCGATACCATCGAGTTGGAAATTAGTCAGCTCACGTTCAATTTGTTCTTCGATTTGATAAAATCCTTTGTCGTCAAATCGCATCAACGCTTGGGTGTATTCATCAATTTTTTTCATGTCATCACCCATAGTATCGGGATAAGTTTCAATGATGCGACTGAGTTCGGCATATTCTGGTAATCCCGCCAACACATACTGCAGTACGGTTTGGTCGCCTAAATCGTGATGCTCTTGCTGGGTAGCAACAACCACGGTACCGCGTTTGAAAATAACTTCACCGGTAAAATCTTTGTCGTTGCCGGTCAAAATACCAAACAAGGTTGATTTACCAACGCCATTACGTCCAATCACGCCAATTTTTTCGTTATCGTCGATACTAAATTTAATACCGCTCATCAAAAGCTTAGCGCCAAAACTCTTTTCTGTAACGGTAATATCTGCAATCATCTGTCCTACTGTAACAGGGAAGAGACTGTATGGCTAGTCGCGCGTTGATTCATCACGCTCTCGCATAGCGCTTTGATAAATTTGTTCGAGTTTTTTTGTTTGCGTGTATTCACCATATGATCTGGCGAGTTGCTTGCTACGTTCACCAAATTGATCGCGAAGTTTTTTATTCTTTAACAAATTAGTAACATGACTCGCTAAACTGGTTGGGCTGTTACGCGCCACAAAACCGTTTTCGCAGTCACGAACAACTTCGCTGACATAACGATCAACTAATACGAATGGTAAACCAGCATGCGCTGCTTCGTGCAATACTAAGCCCTGAGTGTCAGTTAACGATGGGAAAACAAACACGGTCGCGCTAGCATAGGCAACACCCAGATTTTCGCGCGGCAAAGCGCCAGTAAATGTAATTCGATCACCAACACCAGAATCGTGTGCTAATTGTTCGAGTGTTTCACGGTATTCAAAATTACCAACGTACAACAGGCGGGCATTCGGTCGATCGCGAAGAATTTTTTTAATCATTGGAATTAATATATCTAAATTTTTTTCAGCGCTCAGGCGACCAGCATATAAAATCACTTCATCACGTTTTGCAATACCATATTCGGCTTTAAATTTATTTATTTGCGCGGCCGTTGGCTTTTTTAGTGCATTAATACCAGTTGGAATGGTCGTGACGTCATACCAGTATTCGCTACGCCAACTTTCCAGTTGTTTGCGACTTTTTAGACTAAGGGCAATCACCGCATCGCAGCGGCTATAAATCATTGCAATAACGCACTCGACAATGTCTTGACCCCAATCCGCAACCACACGACGTGGTTTGTAAAGTCTCATCATTTCACGAATATCCTGGCCACGGAAACGGAATGTCATCGGAAGCGTCAGTGCAATCATCAGCAATCCAGGAACAACAGCAGGGTAGTGTTTGATGTACTGCGATAAGTCCGTGCTATGCTGCGCGACTAAAATAGCACCAGTTTTTTGTGCCGCATACACACCCATCAAGCCTACTTGGCTGGGGGTAAAAAACTGAATCACATCAAGCTCGAGTTCTTTGATACGACGAAGTTCGACGGCAGGGAAGAAAAGCGACAAATTGTAATCGTCAAAAAAAACACCCTTCATACTGCGAAAACGAATAATGTGATCGTCGTCAGACTCATCCCAGTCACGTCGTACACCCTCACCAGGACAAAAAATAAAGACTTCGTGTCCCATTGATTCTAGGTGCCGACGAGTAATATCAACCACGTACACAATACCGTTGATTGATGGGCGATAGGTGTCTGTAAAAAGGCCAATACGCATAATATTTCTTTATTATAACAGCTGCCGGTACATTTCGACGAGTCGAGCTGCCGCTAACTTGCTATCGAATTGTTTTGCAATACGTTTAGACTTTTGTTTCCACTGCTTTAAAATTGATGGATCTGAACGAAGCGTCGTAATATACGTACAAAAATCATCATTAGTCACACCAACTAAAGCATTCGTGCCAAACGTATCCTGGTAATCTGGAATATCGCGTAGCATGACAGGTAACCCTGCTGCCGCAGCCTCGACAACGACCAGCCCGAATGTTTCTTGTTCGGATGGCAGCCAGAACATGTCTGCCGCGTGATAATAACTTACCATTTCATCGAGCTGCACAATACCAGTAAAGATAACGTTTTTAGGTGCGGACTGTATCATTTCTTCCATGTGCACATTGTCGGCGGCGACTTTTCCAAATGGCATGCCACCCACCCAAACAAAATAAACGTCAGGTAGTGTTTTAGCGGCGGCAAAAAAACTATCGATGCGCTTGCGCGGCTGCACCTGGCCAGCGCCAATGACAACAAAGCTGTCGTTGGGAATATGCAACTTTTTTCGCACGTCTGATTGGGATATGGCTGGTGTTTTATAGCGAGTTGTATCAATAAAGTTATATAGCACTTCGATTGGTGCTGTCACACCAATTGCGAGTAAATCTTGTTTTGTCTGCTGTGATACGGCAAGCAACAAATCGGCTTGATTATAAAACCACTTCAAATACCATACTGCCGCGAATCGCCAGTATTTTGCTAGTATCAATGATCCGACAAACGAGTCGGGAACAACGTGTGCAGAAATAACTTTTTTAGGACCTTTTTGACGCAACTTGCTCCATGTTTTTAAACCAACTGTATGTAAATGCACAATATCGCATGACAATTGTTCACCGAACCGTCCAGTCGTGACAGTAACATCCGGCTGCTTTTTTAGCGCATTGACCATTTCGATATAGGCAGTGTGCACCCCATGGCCCTGAACCGAAATATCACTTTCGGATACAATATTTACGCAGATTTTTTTACTCATAAACTTTTATCAGTTTATCATAGTGCGTCGTGACACTATGGCTGAATAGTCGTACCTATTTGTTCACCAGCAATCACTTTGGTGATGTTGTCTGGTTGCAGCAATTCAAATACAATCAGCGGCTGCTCGTGTTCAAGCGCTAGACCCAGCGCTGCTTTATCCATCACTTTGACATCTGGCTGTTCCAGCGCCTGCTGATAGGTAAGTGTCGTAAATTTTGTCGCCTGCGCACTATGCGCTGGATCGCTGTCGTACACGCCGTCAACCTTTGTCGCTTTTAAAATCACATCGCATTCCAATTCTAGCGCCAAACTAACTGCCGCTGTATCAGTCGTTAAATAGGGGCGACCAATACCACCTGCGACAATGACGACGCGGCCTTTTTGCAGATGACTAAGCGCCCGGCGATGAGTAAATTGGTCGACAACTTGGTCGATTGTAATATTGGTCAGCGCCCGCGCCGCAAGGCCCTGACTATTAAACACGTCAGCCATCGCCACCGCATTCATAATCGTCGCCATCATGCCAATATTATCCGCCGTCACACGTTGAACACCACCGCCCACCAGTTGCGCACCACGCGCATAATTACCGCCACCAATCATGATAATAATTTCGACACCACTCACTTTTTTCAGTTCGTTAGCGATCCAGGTCGCTCGTTCGGCGTCAAACCCGCCATCAAATTTACCTTGTAATTGTTCGCCTGAAAGTTTTAAAAGAATTCGTTTATACATACGTTCATAGTAGCAGATAGTGAGAGGGCAAAGAGTAGGGTACAATATAAATAGTTATGGCCCAGAAAAAGAAACCATCTTCGACCCCCAAAGCGATCGTCAACCGACGAGCGCGGTTTGATTATGAATTAGGTGATGAGATTGTCGCTGGTTTGGTACTAACTGGCCCCGAAGTGCGCGCTGCTCGCGACGGGCATATCCAATTAAAAGGATCGTTTGTGACAATCCGTAACAGCGAATTATGGTTGAATAATGCCAGTTTTAGCTTGAAATTAAATCAAAAGGGGCAGGTGGCAGCGCGAACTATCGACACCGAACCACGCAAACTACTGGCTAGCCGCAAACAAATTGACACCCTAGCTGCGCAGAAAAAAAGCGGCCTGACAATTGTGCCGACAAAATTACTAACGACCAGCAAATATATCAAAATCGTCATCGCGCTAGGTAAGGGCAAAAAGAACTATGACAAGCGCGAAACGTTAAAGCGTCGCGACCAAGAACGTGACAGCCGCCAAGCCCTGAAGCACATTTAGCACACGCGTCACCAGTAAAATTGCTATGTTATACTAGGTAACAATGAAGATTTACTCGTGGAACGTTAACGGAATTCGAGCTGTCGAAAAAAAGGGGGCGCTTGCTGAATTTATCAAACGCGAACAACCCGATATCATCTGTTTTCAAGAAATCAAAGCTCACGAGGCGCAATTCGACGTCGAATATCCCGAATACGAAAAATACTGGAACTCGGCAAAACGACCAGGCTATTCTGGCACCGCAATTTGGACAAAAATACCACCCCTTAGCGCTTCGTATGGCCTGCCTGAAGGTTTAATTACCGAATACGCCCTAGACAGTGATGAATACGGCGATCCATCGAATGAAGGCCGAACAATCATGTTAGAATTCGATGATTTTTCGCTCGTTACTGTCTATACACCAAACAGCAAAAATGATTTATCACGTCTATCACTGCGTCACAAACAATGGGACCCAGCCTTTTTGCAGTATATGCAGCGCCGAAACGAAAAAAAGCCCGTTATTTTTTGCGGCGATTTAAATGTCGCTCACACCGAACTTGACCTAGCTAATCCAAAACCAAACGTCGGCAAACATGGGTTTACTACCGAAGAGCGCGAAGGTTTTGACAACATTATCAGTGCCGGTTTTCACGATACATTTCGCATGTTTAACGCAGGCGGCGGTAACTACACATGGTGGACACATTGGGCAAATTCACGCGAACGCAACGTTGGCTGGCGGATTGATTACGTTTTGGCGTCTGACGCCATAAAAGACCGCGTCAAAGAGGCTCGCATTCATCCTGACGTTATGGGGTCAGACCATTGTCCAGTCAGTATTACGCTTGAATAGTACACTGGTTACAAAAAATCGTCTGATGAAATAGCGTCTGAAGCAAATGTCCGTAAGTAGTGATACAATAAAAGACATGACAAAGCAAAAATTCGCCGCCTTTGATATTGATGGGACGCTGTTTCGCAGCGGCCTGCAGCGTGAAGTGTTTTACGAACTGACCAAAATGGGCATCGTTCCGCAGTCGTTAATTGATGAATCAACAATCAAGTTTCGCGAGTGGCGCCACCGCGTCCATGGCAACGCATTTCAAGAGTTTGATATGTATATGATTAATGCGCTGGACAGTACGCTACCTAATCTGCGGATTAGTGACTACGAAAAAGCCGCCAATCTAGTGATTGAAAAACGTGCTGAAAATATTTACGTCTACACCCGTGACCTTTTAAAACAATTAAAAAGCGAGGGCTACTTTTTACTAGCGATTTCGGGATCGCAACACGAACTAGTCGAACCATTCGCGCAAAAATATGGTTTTGATGCTTGGATTGGTCAAGAGTGGGAAAAGGACACCGAACAGGAATATTTTACTGGCAAACGGACCTATACACATACTGGCAAAGAAAAAATTTTGCAAACTTTTATGGACAAACACGACCTAACGATGACAGACAGTTACGCCGTTGGTGATAGCGGTGGCGACATTGGTATTCTGAGTATTGTTGATCATCCAATCGCATTTAATCCCACCTACGATTTACTAGAAGTCGCCATGGAAAAAGGCTGGAAAATAATTATCGAACGCAAAAATACTAGTTTTGAATTAGCAAAGGAGCCAACTCTTGGAAAATACATACTGGAAAAAACAAACCAGCAGTAAACCACTGTATCCTGATATTGAATGGAACAAGCCCGAACAACGTTCGCAGGCTGGCCGCCTGGGAATCATCGGCGGTAATAAGCTAGGCTTTGCTGGCGTCGGGGAAGCCTACGGCACCGCAACAGCAAACGGGGTAGGCGAGGTGCGTGTACTACTGCCAGACGTGCTACGAAAAACCATTCCGCCCGTTATGACCGACGTCCTCTTTGGCGCCACTAATCCATCTGGCAGCCTGGCGAGTGACGCACACACAGAAATGAACGCAATCGGCGCATGGGCAACTGGCGTCCTGCTGGTTGGCGATGCCGGCCGCAACAGCGAAACGGCTATTCTGTATGAAAACTTTCTAAAAGATTACACTGGCCCCTTAACACTCACCCGTGACGCAGTTGATTTGATAAAAAACAGCTCGATGACGATTGTCGAACGACCAAACACGCTACTTGTCGTATCATTCGCGCAACTACAAAAACTTTTTCAAAGTGTCTACTATCCAAAAGTACTGACATTCAGTATGCAACTTGCGCAGCTGGTCGACGCTTTGCACAAATTTACTATTACCTATCCAATTGGCATAATGGTGTTGCACAAAGAATACTTGATTGTTGCCGAAAAAGGGCAGGTGACAACGACCGAATGGGATAATCCAATGGCGATTTGGCGGGGAAGCGTCGCCACAAAAGCTGCCAGTTACTGGCTATGGAATCAATCAAAGCTTTTAGAAAGCACAACTGCAAGTATTGTGACAGAGTAGTCGCTTTTTTTATCAAAATGTGATACAATATAGTATATGAGTTACAGAGGTGAAATACCGTCGGTAAAGTCCCACGACGATTACCTAAAACTGCCCAAAATATTTGGTGCAGTTGATTCGTATGACCTTGTCGCACATGCCACAACACACGCTAAATTTGAATCCCATACTCCTTCACTAGAAGGTAAATCACGCGAGGCAAGTATTGTTGGGTCGGCATTGGTCGAAGCAGCAATCGTCCACCACGACCCCAACCATAACGATGACGATTACCGACTTGGTTTGCTTTACGATGGGCAAGAAGCGTTGTTGCGAGTTGAAGACTACGAAAGCGATTTATTAGATCATGGCTGGAAAAACCCTGACGACCAAGTCGACTGGCGGCGCGCCGTTCTGCAAACGACGTTTAAAAATGCATATGCAGATATTGTGATTGGTGATATTACACTAGTAACTAAATCTGAAATATTAGAATCTATCGATCGGCAACTAAAAGACACTGAACAATATCGTCGTGACCTAGACCAACACCCGAATACTCGTAACAAAAAAGTAGTCAACCGTTACAAACGAGATGCGGACGGCCTCGTCGCAGAATTATTATTGTTTCAAGAGTCTTGGCAGCACTACAAAGAAATAGGGGACAATATTGCCATTCCGGCATCGCGTCGTGGTGGCCACGGCAATCATCGCCCAAACGAAACACACGACGTCGTGTATTTAGGCCAACAACCTGATAATACGTTTCGACTGGCTGGCGTAGAAGAAATTAAAAAGCGCAGGTCTTTTCGCAAAATGGCAAAACACCTCATCCGTTACGACAATCCTATCGCTGTTGTCGGCAAAAATGGATCAATCGAACATATTAGTTAATAGCGCAGTGTACGCACCCTCTGATTCTTTTATGTCTGGTACCGCGAACCGGACTTGAACCGGTACGTCCTAATGGACACCAGATTTTGTTCGTGCTAGCGGCGGTGTTTACACTGCGCCCTAGCGTTTCATTCGCTAAAAGCGAATGATGTTTTTTAATAATTGGTACCGCGAACCGGACTTGAACCGGTACGTCCTAATGGACACCAGATTTTGAGTCTAGCGTGTCTACCAATTCCACCATCGCGGCACAAATTATTAAAAAACGTCTACCAATTCCTGTCGTGGCCACAAGACAGAAAAGAACTCTACCGATTCATCCTAAAAGGCATGTGAATAGTAGATGCTACCAATGTATTGTACAATAGAACGTAACAGGAATCCATATATGAACCCAGATGATAATGACGACAGCAAGCGAATGGGCACGCCGCTGATACCACAGCGTTCTTTCGTTCATACTCCTCCTTCGACAATCCGCGACCACGCCAGCCAGACGGCGGCGACAAATATTGTCCGTGACCAGGTAAATAGTATCTACGAGGGCAACACCACCACACCGACACCGCAAACAACACCAGTTGACCCTAAAACGACCGAGTTGCAGCAAGAACTAAACTCGGCCAATCCATATGACCGAACACAAACTAACCCCGCCGAGGTTCAAGCTGACCAATGGAAGCAATACCATAGCGCTTGGCAAGATTATTATCAGAAATATTACGAACGATATTATGTTGGCCAAGTTTACCGTGCACACCAAGCATTAGAAGCGCGTGCTATACAAGCCGCCAAAACAACGCCAGAAACCCCTACGCCAGCTGCAACTGCAAATACCCCGACAGAAACCCCTAAAGAGTCATTTAATCGCGACGAGGCATTATACGACCTACGCAGCAAACTGCTTGAAAAAGTAAACGATTCCGCCAAAAAAGTCAGAAAAAGTCATCATTTTGTACCAATTATCGCCGCCAGTTGCGTTGTCGTACTGTTTTTGTTCCTGCAATATAACCGAGTGCTATTTGCCAATGTCCAGGCCTATATCAGCCCAGGCAATATCGATCCAGCCAACATTATTGTCGATCCACTAACAAACGTTGCCGTCAGCCCAGACCCAAAACTTATCATCCCAAAAATCAATATCGATGTTCCCGTTGATTATACCGCGACACCTGATCACGAATCACAGATGGCAGCAATGGAAAATGGCGTCGCGTATTTTGGTATTCCAGGGGCCAACAGCAAACCAGGTCAAATTGGTAATACCGTTTTGTCTGGCCATTCTAGTAATGACATTATCGACGCTGGTAATTACAAATTTATTTTTGCCCAGCTTGACCGATTAACAAAAAACGATACTGTCTACCTTAATTACGGAGGCGTCCGCTATACCTACACCGTCACCAAAAAGGAAGTCGTAAAGCCAACCCAAGTCGGTAAACTCATCTATGAAACCGATAAACCAATGCTGACGTTGATTACCTGTACACCGCTAGGTACATCGCTTAATCGGTTACTCGTGACTGCCGAACAGGTAAGTCCTAGCCCCTCAGAGGCTGCACCAGCCCCAGCGACAGATGCGCCGGGCAACACTCCAGCGCCAATGCCAGGCAATTCACCAACATTTCTGCAACGTTTATTTGGTGAAGACTCGTAAACTAACTACGGTAAAATCATGCGGACGCGCTGTAGGTGGAACTCGCCATCATCCGAACGTGCAACACCATACAGATATTTGGCATTTGGGCTGTAGGTTGCGCTAAACCCAGGACGCACTGGCATAATATCGTGTTGGTTGGCACCATCAAATTCGTACATACGTAGCATGCCGTTTTGGTCGCTCCACACGGTATAATCATCCAACCAGCGTAGCTCTTGCTTGACTGGTGTGTCACCCTTTAGAACCGTCGTGGTTGTTTTGTTTAATTCGACGTCCCGAACAATGTAAGCTTTCGGGGTTTGCGCGACCACAAAACGACCGTTCGTCACAACGGAAAGGTGGCGTACGCCGCCAGGCACTGCCATAGTCGATACGGCATCAAATACCGACAGATTAGTTGCGTCACTTCGAGGAAGCGTACCTTTCATAATTTCTACCGTCTCGTTATAGGCAATTGCGACGTAATAATCACTAAAATATTTACCGATCGCCAGATGAAGCGGAACTTTTCCATCATCGCTGTAGGAACGAATCGTTCGTGATTTGCTGGCACCCTGATGATAATAACCAACGCTACGGACTTTGGTGGACGGATCAAGTCGAGTGACATAGACGATTATTGAATCGTCATACAATGAAAATTCCGCGACGTTTCTGACGAGCGGCCGCGATAATGTTGCTGCACCCAAATCTATTCTCCGAATATTATTATCGACAAGCGCGTACAGAATAGCCGAATTATCACCGTCAAATACCACTTTTGATGCATTAATTCCAAGTAGTGTCGTGACGTTTTTTGTTTCCGAAATATCCTGCGTGTCTGCAACGATCCATTCGGTTTTTGTGCCGTCGTACGTATGTTTGATCAGCAAATAGCGGCTTGATTCATCCCACTTTTGCAGGGTAAATGATTGGGTCTGTTCGGGGCTTGGCGGCGTAAAGCTGTCCGCAGGTAGTGTCAAATCAGTGACCCGCGCATCATCACGCGATAAATCAGCCAAGTGAATGACGGGTGTCGCCGCGTCGGCTTTTATAGCCATCCATTTGTTATTTGGCGAGGCTGACGTGCTGGTGATTGTCGGGAAGCTTTCTACTTTGACTGGC
>DASSWW010000038.1:0-91386 GCA_035704495.1 Saccharimonadales bacterium (SeqCode) | reverse complement strand
GGCAAACCAACGTGAATCCCAGTTTTTATGAACTTGGAGGCGGAAGCTAATTGGGTTTACTTTTTGGCCCATATTATTTGCTCTCCTTTACTGGTTTGTCAGCTGCAGTTACTTTTGTGGCTGCGGCCGCTTTTTTAGGTTTTTCAGCACCGGTCAGTTCAACCAGGATGTGGCTAGACTTCTTTTGGAAAGGAAGTGCGCGGCCACGGCTAGCTGGTTTGAAACGTTTCAGGCGTGGGCCTGCGGTCACTGACAATGTCGTGATTTCAAGGCTTTTGCCGTCAAGACTGTGGTTGTTGGTTGCATTGCTGCGTGCGCTTTCGATAGCTTTTTTAACAGGCATAGCGGCACGTTTTGGAACGTGTTCCAAAATAACGAGTGCATCCGCAACCGTACGGCCACGGACAAGTGCAGCCACTAGGCTGACCTTGCGTGGAGTTTGATCAACGCCTTTGGCGTATGAGCGAACGGTATATTGCGTTTGTTTGACGTCAGGCATTACTTCTTATCCTTTCCGCCGTGCTTGCGGAATTTGCGCGTTGGACTAAACTCACCGAGTTTGTGACCAACCATATTTTCCGATACAGGCACTGGAACGTGGATACGACCGTTGTGAACAGCGATTGTGCGGCCTACCATATCAGGGGTAATCGTGCTGGCACGAGCCCAAGTTTTAATAATAGTACGCTCATCAGCTTCTAGCGCCGCCACTTTTTTAGCGAGCTTGAAGTCGACGAATGGTCCTTTTTTGAGTGAACGACTCATATGTTACTTCCTCCTCTTTGATTCATGGCGGCTTTTAACGATCATTTTGCTAACGTCTTTGCGTCGGCGGGTGCGGTAACCAAGTGTCAATTGACCCCATGGCGTCATTGGCGGCTTACCTGGTCCGTGACGTCCACCATCACCACCACCGTGTGGGTGATCGACAGCGTTCATGACGACACCGCGTACGCTTGGGCGGATACCCTTGCGGCGGTTACGACCGGCAGAACCGACTTTGATGTTTTGGTGCTGAATGTTACCAACCACACCGATAGCGGCGGTTGCTTCCAAACGGAAGCGACGAACTTCGCCAGATGGCAAACGCACTAGTGCGTGGTCGCCTTCTTTGGCCATCAACTGTGCTTTGGTGCCAGCCGAGCGAACCATTTGTGCGCCTTTTCCGGCGTGGATTTCAATCGCGTAGATTTGTGAACCAACAGGGATGTTTGCCAGTGGCATACGGTTGCTAGGTTCGATCGGAGCGTCTTGACCGCTGGTAATTACTTTACCTTTAGTCATTTGGGTATCGGCCAGAACGTAGTGGTATAGACCGTGTTGGTCTTTGATACGAGCAATACGAGCAGATCGGTTTGGATCGTATTCGATTTCTTCGATGGTTGCAACCGTACCTGGCGCAAGCTTGTGATTCATCAGACGATGATGTCGTTTGACACCACCACCACGGTGACGCACGGTAATGCGACCAGTATTGTTGCGACCTGCGTTCTGCTTTTTGCTTTTGACAAGTGATTTCAGTGGTTTACGAGTCGTAATGTCACTGTAATCTTCGCTTGTCATGCCGCGACGGCCAGGAGTAGTTGGGTTGTATAGCTTGATTGGCATTACTTCTTCTCCTCTGTTTCTGCAGGTTGATCAAATACTTGAATGCTATCACCAGCTGCAAGCGTCACGTAGGCTTTTTTACTGTCCTTACGGGTTGTGTTGCCAGGTTGAGCACGTTTGCCACGGCTGTAGCGAATGGCTTTGCCGTTTTGTACCAAGGTTTTGATGCGTTCTACTTTTACTTCAAACTGAGCTTCCACTGCTGCGACAATTTCTTGTTTGTTGGCAGTAAGTGGAACATTAAATACGTATACATTGTTTTGCGACTGAGCATAGGCCTTTTCAGTCGCGCGTGGGATAACGCTGATTTGTGTCATATTACACCTCCTCCTTTGCTAACCACGTTTTGATCGTATCAACAGATTTTGTCGATAGAACAATTTTGTCGGCGTTTAGGATATGGTAGACGCTCAGATAGGTGCTACGAATCAAAAGGGCATTTTGAATATTATTCGTTGCACGCAAAATCTCTGGGGTCTTTTCGTCGACAACAATCAGTACCTTGCGGTCTAGTTTGTTGTCAGCCAAAAACTTGACGACTTCACTGGTTTTGCCAGTTGTTTTGATGTCTTTGACGACAATCTTGCCGGCTTCGTTTGCCAGTGTCAGCGCTTGGCGAAGTGCCACGTGCTTGCTGGTTGTCGAAAGCTTTTTGGTGTAGTTTTCGTTGCCACGAGGACCGAAAACAATACCACCACCGCGCCAGATTGGGTTACGTGATGAACCAAAACGTGCACGACCGGTACCTTTTTGCTTCCATGGTTTTTTACCACCACCACGGACTTCACCGCGCTGTTTGGTAGTTGCACTCGCCAGGCGAGCGTTTGCCAGGTAGCTATCATAAGCCAGTTTTAGCAGTTCATGGTTTGGAACCTCGACGGCAAAAACTGTTTTTGGTAGAGCAGTACTTGCTGCTGCTGCTTTAGTAGTAGTAGCCATTACGCCTTTCCTCCGATCACAATCAAGCCTTTTCTAGGGCCTGGGACAGCACCACGGAGGCCGATCAAATTGTTTTCAAGGTCGACATAGGCGACAACAAGGTTTTTGACCGTTACTCGGTCGTGACCCATGCGGCCAGCCATTCGCTTACCCTTAAAGACTTTTTGTGGATACATCGATCCAATCGACCCCGGTTTACGGACGTTGCCGTTACCACCGTGAGTTGCTTTGCTGGTATTAAAGTTATGTCGTTTTACCGTACCGGCAAAACCCTTACCTTTACTTGTTCCGGTTGCATCAACGATGTCACCCAAGTTAAAAGTTGTTACGTCGATCGTGTTCCCTACCGAGAGGCCTTCTGGTAGTTCTGCAACACGAAATTCCCGAATGTGTTTCGGGGTCACTTTGGCGGTTTTTGTGTGTCCTGCCACGGCCTTGCTCAAGTTCTTACCCTCACCATATGCCACCTGGACTGCGTTGTAGCCGTCGGTTTCGACAGACTTGACTTGAGTCACAGTCACGGGGCCAGCTTGAATTAACGTCACAGGTACTGCGCGTCCATCCTCACTGATGATTTGGGTCATACCAATTTTGGTACCGAGAAGTGCTTTCATTGCCCTTTTGCTCCCACTTAAAATTCTTGGTGGGAGGCAGTTTCTACAGATGTAGACTTGCCAATTCACCAAGAACGAGTTGTTATTACGTAATAAGTTACCTACCAAATTTATCACAACAGAGGCGGGTTGTCAACTGTTTAGGTGTACGTATTACTACCGCCACTATTGTGTATTCATACTATTTATGCTATAGTAAATTAAATGGTAATGATTCGGATCGTCCGGACATTATAAACTCTTAGGAGGATACCATGGCACCTATTTCGGCTATTACCGAATACATGACATCTAGTGGTATTGTTATGGTTGCGCAAGGCACATGTCGAATGGCGACGTACGACGCATTTCCACAACCCGGCTTGCCATGCGATGACATACAAGCTGGTGGATACGAATTTGGCGACGGACGACTTCGACCAGGAGTTCGTTTTTCGGCAAGGGTCATTGTTGCATTTAAACCCAAGCGTGACGGCAACGGGTATATGCTTATCGATTTTATGCCCTGGCCCGATGACACACCTCCCGAGGAAGCGTTCCATCAGCTCATCCGACAGATTGAATATAATCCACGCATCCCTTATTAGGAATAGGCGTCATTACATAATACAACCCGCACTTACCGCTCGCTGGCGGACTGACCATTTTACAGTTAGTCCGCCAGCTAGAGCCCGGAATGTGCGGGCTTTTTATATTAATTTGAAAGTATTTACACAACCATATTTTTAGGTTATAATACATGTAATTATTAGTCTCCGATATCTATCAGGACGGATGTGACAATAATGCCCTTCAACAGGAAGTTTCCAACAGACAATCGTTTTAAGGTCATGTTTAGTGATCATGATCCAATATATATCTATATCGACAACCTAGGTGGCTGGAACGTGGATACGCGTTACATCACCGCCGACCTTCGACAATGGATAGAGGCGCATTTCGAATCATTATTTGATCGCCAGTTTCCAGTGCTGACTGTGCCAGACGTATTGAATGCACATAGCGAATTCTTTAGTATGTTTCTGTTACACGTCACATTAACTAAAAATCCACGCAATCCAACAGTAGTACTGACATATTACGATATGCACGAAACATATCCCATTCGTGGTCATCTGACGCAAGGTGTGCCAACGACATGCGATGCAATTCTGGACGATTTCCGTGGAGGAGCCCCGTCTTGACCGTTAGGTAGTTAAAATGCCTCGGCAAGTCGGGGCATTTTAATTTCTAGATAACAATACCGGCAGGCACGAAGTAGCAAATAATAGTGACGACAATTAAAATCGCGTACCAAATCTTGCGATCAAGTTGATATTTTTCAAACTGTCTGACCAGTAGTAAACCGATAAATAAGCCAATTGGTATACCGGTCAGCGGTACTCCTAGCCAGAACACCGGCTCTGCGAACCGTAGCCATAACGTTCCAAGCAGTACAAATGCAACAAGTTTTAAGAGGTATGTGCTGTCAGATTCGAAAACTTTTTCGTAACCACGTCGACTAATAACTGCGGCACGGTTGCGTGCATACGTGCGGGGTCGTTTTTGTTTTTCGCGTGTCATTACAAGGTAGTATACCAAAGCAAAAACCATAAGTACAATTAGATATTGCATCGGTGGGTAAAATAAGTCATAATACTGGTAACGTTTAATTATAGGGGAATTTATGGCAGCAACAAAAAAGAAGTCACCAGTTAAATCGGTAAAATCAACTGCGGCCCATAAGGCCCCTAAAAAAGCAGGCACAAAGAAAGCAAAGGTAGCATCTGTCCGCTCATTCCGACGCTCAGAAGAAACCGTTCCGTTCTTTACCTACAGGTTTACGACACAAACCCTCTATTGGATCATTCTGGGTGGCCTTATCTTGGCGCTTGGCTTGTGGGTTATGACATTGAACATGCAGATTCAAAAACTGTATGATCAAGTAGAGTTGAATTCTGCTTATACTGATAATAATTTTCAGCCTGCAGCCAAAGCCGAAAAAGCTGAATAGTATTCGGTAATCAATCAAAAACACCTCGCCAGGCGAGGTGTTTTTGTTGCTAAGTGGCGACAATTACATACGAATTTCGGCATCAACACCAGCTGGAAGGCTGAGGTTTTGCAAACTGTCGATTGTCTTTGGCGTTGCGTTAGTAATGTCGATCAGACGTTTGTGAACGCGCATTTCAAACGCTTCACCACCGGTTTTGTAAACATGTGGTGATTTAACGACCGTAAACGTGCTGCGACGAGTTGGCAGTGGCACTGGCCCTGCGATGCTGGCACCGGTACGGATTGCCGTGTCGATAATTTGTTTTGCTGATTGGTCAATAACCTTGTGGTCATAGGCCTTTAGGCGAATGCGAATACGCAGGCCTTCTTGTTTATCTGCCATCAGATAAGACTCCTTTTATGTGCTATACCGTAACCTCTGCTCGAATCTGCTTTGTTCAGTCTGGCCGAGTTCTCGATATAAATTTAATAATACCTTGGTAGTGTAGCAGATAGCCTGCCCTTTGTAAATTGACATAATTAACTATATTATGCATGATATACATATAACTAATGAGTTAGTTTGTACCTACCGACAGGAGATGACCGTGTCCAATATGAGTGATCAAGAGGCTCGCAAAAAGGTCAATCAGATGTTACGGGATGTAAATCCGCCAGCTTTTATATTGAGCACGCCGGGTCTACGGGACTCGCTTGCAAAGTTAGCGCGAATTGACAACGCGGCAGCATCTAATGTTGCTTCAAGGATTTCGATTTACGCTTCGACGCGTCTATATGTAAACGATACACCTGATGGGTTTTTATTACCGGTCAGGAGAGCGATGCGGCAATTCTCTGGCAGCGATTTGGAGCAGATTATTGCTTATATTGAATCTGAAGAGTGGTTTCGGCACGAAAAACGGAAAAACTTTTTTCGTAAAACTGTTACTGTTAAGCACTATTTCCGACTTGTCTGGGATGCAACAGAACATACGTTTCGTGTTCAGTTCATAGACAAGTACGACAAATACAAAACTGGCACACACCGATAGAAGGCTATGATTATGACACCGACCAAACAGCAAACCTGCAAAGAAATCGCCGAAGAAATCGTTTCAAAGGCCGCCGATTACGCCGATTATGCCAAACCAGGCTGCGTCGTAGAAATCGAATACCAGATCGATTACGATTGTTTTACTGTCAACGAGGTGAATATGGTGCTGATGATTCAAGCATCGAAGGAGAAAAAGATTCGCCACCTGCGATCGCTCGAATCCAAACACCATTTCCTCGTCATCACCTAACCCCGTTTTTGCATCTATCGAGCAGCACCCTACCTTGGGCGCCTCTGGGTGTCACAGGCGGGGTGTTTGCTTTTTATATGGTATAGTGTGTTTATAATCACTTCAAGTATTGATGTGATTTGTATAAAGTGGCGATACCGCCAATAACAATTCGGACATTGGAGCAAGAAATGGCGAAAATTATCGATTTTGATGCGCATCGACAGACTAATGAATCTGGCCCGGCATGGTTAACAGATGAAAGAGTAATGAAAATTGGAGATGGTCTCGTGCGGTTTGTTGTTGCCGGCCTGCTAGATAATCTACAGGTCGATCAGACAACTTTGGATTTTGTACGCCCTGCCAAAGGAGCGTACAGCTTTGATCATTCGCTGGCAGATACAACACATAAGCGTTGGAGGTTGTTGTTGGTGCGCGACGTTCGTGTTAACATGCAGCGTATTCTGGGTAAAGAACCCGTGTCACTGACATTAAGCGGCCCGACAAAGCATACGGCTATGACCATAACGGCCACATATCGAAAATAACTATCCGTTCGTAACGAGTGAGGACAACGGAGCTTCTGCTCGCTCCAATGTCCTCACTTACAAAAACGTGAACGTGTTTCACTGGTTTGATGGTGATTTATTGACATACGAACCTATTTTTGGTATAAAATATAATGAATTACCACCTATCTTTACATAATATCTGGCAATTAGTTCATTTCTGGCATTTGCCAGAAAGACAATTCGATGAGGAGAAAAATTGGATACAACATCATGTGACGTGCGCTGCACCGGTGCAACCCATGTTGCCAATATGTTACTACCGAAACTTCAGAAAACTATCGGTCGCGATAGTACGGCTTCGACTACTGTTAGTCGAGACACAGTGCGTCGTGACCGCGTGATCGTGTTAAAAGATTTCTGTGATACTGTCGCAGAAAACCTGAAAGAAACACTTTCAGCCGATACCGTTTCGGTTACTATGACCAAAACACTCGGTAATGAATACCTATGCGTCGCTGACGTCGCATACAAAAATTGAACCTGACCGGTTTCAATAGCAACAAAGGAGTTATCGTGCATAGCAGTAAATTTGACATTGATCGCACCAACGCGCCGGCAGAAGGGATTGAAATAGATACGGCTACAGCCGTAGACGCCTCGCCCAACCAGCTAGTGGCACTCCATCAGTTAGCCGAAGAAGCGGTTAGTTGCCTAGACGCAAAGTTGCAACTAGAAGCTGACATCTCTACCGTTATTGCCGTTGACGTTTCGTCTGCTGTCGCAGATTACCTCAGCAAGCCCGACAGCTTGAAAGGCGTGTTTACAGAGGGCAATGATTTGCGAAACGTGATGAACAGTCACTGCGATCGGGTTTTTAGGCCGGGAGTTGTAGCGTTTGACGGCTATGCTGAAAAGCAAAAGCAGGTCTACTTCCTGATGCTGTAGTGTCGGTCAACGCAAATACCCAGTAATTTTTCACTCGTCTACTCACCCCGACATTCCTATTGAGCTGCACTCCTCTGTGCCTCTGGGCATGGCGGGGTGCTTTCATATCATGGTGTATTTACAACTAGTTGTATTTATGGTATTATTTACATAAGCACTTGTTTTATTTGCTCGTACTATGTGTACCAATTTGACGTACACATACATTCAAAGGACTTAAAATGACTAGCCATGTGGCCGCAAACGGTATCAGCACCATCAACGCTGATATCGACAACTTCGTAATGACCACTCTGTGTAGTAATATTACGTTTGACGTACAGTTGAACGATTTTTGTTTGAAACTACCTTGTGGAGGCGTTCAACGTGCTATTGGCAAAAATCAACCAACAGTACTGTTTACTGTTCCGTGGTGTAAAGAAGCTTCGATGGACGGCATTAATCCTGTTGGGCTCGCCCTCGTGTTCGAGCAAAAAATTGCTCATCGTGCCGGTGACATGCCATTAGCATTCAGATGCAAGGTCGTCAGTATGAACAATGACAGCAATTGTTGCCGTCTGTACGTCACGATTAAAGGCCTTTGATCAACCACCCCACTATATCTGTTTAAGAAGACACCTCATCAATTGAGTACTCCGGATATGATGGGGTGTTTTTCTTTATATAAATCAATACAAAAAATACCTCCGATATAATTCGGAGGTATTTTTGATAATTAGGAGACTAATTATTTGGTGATTTTGGTAACGACACCAGCACCAACGGTCTTGCCACCTTCGCGAATGGCGAAGTTTAGACCTTGTTCCATGGCGATTGGAGCAAGTAGTTTGACTTTGAAAGTCAACGTGTCACCTGGCATAACCATTTCTTTGTCAGCTGGAAGTTCAACTTCACCGGTAACGTCAGTGGTGCGGAAGTAGAACTGAGGTTTGTAACCCTTGCTGAATGGAGTGTGACGTCCGCCTTCATCTTTTTTAAGGATGTAGACTTCGGCTTCGAATTCTGTGTGTGGAGTGATTGAACCTGGTTTTGCCAAAACTTGACCGCGTTCAACTTGTTCGCGTTCAATACCGCGTAGCAAGATACCAGCGTTGTCGCCTGCTTGACCTTGGTTTAGGTTCTTTTTGAAAGCTTCGATACCAGTAACAACTGAGTTCTGAGTTGCTTTCACACCGACGATTTCGACTGGATCGTTAATTTTAACGATACCTTGTTCGATACGACCAGTTGCAACTGTTCCACGACCTTTGATCGAGAAAACGTCTTCGATAGGCATCAGGAATGGTTTGTCTAGGTCGCGCTGTGGTTCTTCGACGTAGCTATCGAGTGCAGCGACGAGTTCCATGATTGCTTCTTCGTTAGCTGCATCGCCTTCTAGAGCTTTTGTTGCAGAGCCTTTGATGATTGGTGCGTTGTCGCCGTCGTAACCGTTTTTAGTTAACAATTCACGAACATCCATTTCAACCAATTCAACAAGTTCTTCGTCCGCAAGATCCATTTTGTTTAGGAAAACAACGATTTTTGGAACGTTCACCTGGTGAGCAAGCAATACGTGTTCACGAGTTTGTGGCAGTGGACCGTCGTTTGCAGCAACCACTAGGATAGCACCATCAATTTGAGCGGCACCAGTGATCATGTTTTTAACGTAGTCGGCGTGACCTGGCATGTCGACGTGTGCGTAGTGACGAGCTTCTGACTCGTATTCCTGGTGAGATGAAGCGATCGTGATACCACGAGCTTTCTCTTCTGGTGCGTTGTCAATATCTGCGTATGCGCGCGCTTTGTTTGTGTCGCTTGGAAGTTTCTTTGCAAGGACGTGTGTAATCGCTGCGGTCAAAGTTGTTTTACCGTGGTCAACGTGACCCATAGTACCAACGTTAACGTGAGGTTTGGTTCGATCAAAATCTGCCATTTAGTTCTCCTGATTAATTATTTTCGCGCACAGCCCATATAGACTCCGCGACGTATGATGTTGATTATACAGTGTTTATAAGTGTTCGTAAAGAGTAATTACTCGGATTTACTAAAGGTTTGGTTGTATGTATTGATGTAGCCATATTTTAGCCTATTTGCTTCAAACAAAGGGATGTAATGACGATCAACCAACTCGGAAAGTAGCGTTAAACTATCTCGGCAGGCCTTTTCACTATCTGTTTGGTATTCATACGAAGTAAAATCAGAGGATTCTAGCGATTCTTTCGCGCTATCAATCACAATGTGTACCGGGCACGTTCCAATCTCGCAGCACCCATGGATGATTCCGTTTGTCCGCAGGCAATCGTCTGGCTGATGGCGACCGTCTTTTGGCACCACGACGTTGAGTGCTGCCGGCAACCATTCCTCGTACTCTTCAGACGTATGCATATTCCGATACAGGGGCTCTATACCGCTAAAAATACCTAGGCGATATTCTTCTTTTATACCATTCAATAATTCATCCGAGTCAAAAGCCTCGCTGGATGGTAATGTTCCTTCGCTTTGTAATAACAGAAACAGTGCATCTGCTTCTTCTTCAGATATACCAAGCTCGTCTTTGATATAACGTTGATATGCCATAACAAGTGCGCATTCATCGCTCAGAACACGCAAATCTTCATCTAGCGTCCGAATCGGCGCTGTTGGTGGCAGCGGCTCCTTGTTTCTATAGGTAAATCGTTCGGTCATATTTCTGGTATAACGTTATTGTAGCGATGTTGCAAGCATAGACATCACGGTAACGACGGTGGTGCTTGTATTATGCCTGAAAACGTTTGTGCCATTCGTTTGCGTATGACTTTTTTAGCGTTTCACCGAACTCTTTCAATATAATACCGTGTTTAATAGCGAGTTCTAACTTATCTGAAGTAATCGTATACATACGTGACGGATCGGTTTGATAGCGGTCGTCGCTGAAATCTGGGTGCATCAAATCGTCTGAAACGTAGCGTTCCATAAAACGTTGCGGGCAAATCGTACTACTTTTACACATCAGATGTTGCGCATTTCCGCTCTCTAGGCAGGAGTTGTCGTGATTATCCCCTGTCCGTCGGCGAACGCCAGTCAGTGCATGGTCGTACCATTTTTTTATTTCAGCAGTCGGACAATCCGATTTATCTAGTTGCGGACCGATGTGTGCCAGCGGCAATAGCGACAGTCTTTCAGTCGCAATCCGCGGTTCTAATTCTACCTTCCACTCCAGAGGCAAGAATTCACTACCGAGCGAGTCTACGCGCAGATCAGACTTGAATGGAAGGCTCTCGAGTAGGCTGTCGACAGCCATGACTATCGTCGCATAGGAACCGTCGGCATAATTAATATCAGCATAATAGCGAGTCACTGCGCTAATGGGTGGCTGCTCATAGTTGTTGCCGGGATTTGATTCGTTCATAGTATCGTTATTATAGCCTCGTTATCGTACACTGCAAGCATAGCTTCGATGCACTATTCTTATTTGCTAGCGCGACTTTTGTTGTTAGCCGATTTCTTCTTGTGTAATGATTCGATCGACGTCACCCACTGCCGACTTTTTACCCGTTACATGCGTATACTTGTCAGTGTTAGCAGCAAATTCCACGATTTCATCTAGCGCTGCTCTGACATCCTGTGGAGTGGTTTTCTTAAGACGACGCAGTACTGATCGAATATCTATGGGCTGGCGATATGACTCTAGCTTAGAAACGATGTGGTCAGACCTATCCTCGGTAGAAGTAAGGTATTTGCTAAAATAGTATTTGTACATCGCAAGGGCGCCGTTTATGTCCTCGTCTGAGTATTCGGAGCCATGCTTTTGAAACGTGTTTGCAAACACACCCTGCGCTGTATCGATATTTTCTTGATCTGTGGTTACATAACCACCTATGCTCCAGGCATTCGGATGATTGTGAGCGGCTATAGTGACACCTCCGTCGTATGAAATGCCTTTATCGTATCGTAACGCCTGAAATGCAGACTCACGCATTGCCGAAGATGCAATCCCTAAAGCAAGTCGATTCTCATTATATTTCTCGCGAAATTCTGGTGTCATCGGATACGAAACGCGTAGTCGAACGTTCTGCGAGTCTTCTCTGATAAATGCCGTTGATCTGTCTTGCCCAAGTGATACGGCTAGTTCACTGTCTGTGGGCTGGAATGGCACTTCATCGCCTTCGAAATAGCGTTCAGCTAGGTTTGCTACTTCATCTAATTTGGCCGCTCCTGATACGACGAGTGCCATGTTGCCTAATTTGTAATGCTGTGCGTGCAGCTTCTTGAGTTCGTCTGCTTCAAAATCCAATTTATCATGAAAACCAATGACGCTTCTGCCGTAAGGTGCACCAAACATAGCGTATTGTGACGCCACTATATGCGCTTCACTCGGACTGTCCAGGCGCGTTACAGCTTCACGACGAATCGCTTTCATCTCGTGTTCAACTTTATCTTCGGGAAAGTGCGTGTGGCGTAAAATCTGGCTTAAATAATTCACGTTAGGTTCCAAATCCAAACCATTGGCATAGTACAGTGTTCTGGTGTAATACGTGTTAGCATTCGTTTCCATGCCGTTTAGCTTGGCATATTGTCGTAACGCCGTACGATCTTCAAACTCATCTGTTTGTAAATGGACGCAATGTTCAAAAGCATGTGCGACACCTTCGTCACCAGGTGTCTCGTCGACACTGCCAAACGGTACAAACATAGTGACATCATTTGTATTAGCACCTGGAATTCGATCAACATATATTGAAAGGCCGTTATCTAACGAGGCTTTTTCTAGTGACATTTTTGCTTCCCCCTGCTTCTTATGCAACGCATCTTCTATTGCGATACAATACCACTATTGGATTTTTTAGACAATATAAAATCACCGCCATCTCTGACGGTGATTTTATTTTCAACGATTACACTACTATTTGCTGGCGCGCTTCTCGATGATTTCCTGTGCAACGTTCGGTGGAACTTCTTCGTAGTTGGCAAGTTCCATTGTGCTGGCAGCACGGCCCTGACTCATCGAACGAATATCGCCGGTGTAACCAAACATACTGGCCAGTGGTACAAAAGCTTTGATCAATTTGGCGCCGCCCATCAGATCTTCCATTGCGTCAATACGGCCACGGCGAGAGTTAAGGTCGCCAATGATATCACCCATGAAATCTTCTGGTGTGGTTACTTCAACTTTCATAACAGGTTCTAGCAGAATTGGTTTGGCTTGCTTGATACCTTCACGTGTCGCCAGTGATCCGGCCAACTTAAAGGCTAGTTCGCTTGAGTCAACATCGTGGTAGCTACCGTCGTAGAGTGTCGCTTTAACATCAACAACTGGATAACCAGCGATAACACCACCATCTAATGTTTCACGAACGCCTTGTTCGACAGGTTTGCGGTATTCCTGTGGCACAACACCACCCTTGATTGCGTCAAGAAACTCAAAACCTTTGCCAGCTTCGTTAGCTTCAAAGCGAATCCATACATCACCATACTGACCGCGACCACCAGATTGTTTGGCGTGCTTACCCTGGACTTCTGATGTGCCTTTGATTGATTCACGGAAAGCAACTTGTGGCTCACCAATGTTCGCTTCGACGTTAAACTCACGTTTCATACGATCGATCAAAATATCAAGGTGCAATTCACCCATACCTGACATGATTGTCTGACCTGTTTCGTCGTCGGTGTGGACACGGAAAGTCGGGTCTTCTTCGGCCAGGCGTTGCAATGCGATACCCATTTTTTCTTGATCGGCTTTTGTCTTTGGCTCAACCGCAATCGATACCGGAGGATCTGGGAAAGTAATTGATTCAAGCGCAATTGGATGCGTAGGATCGGTAAGCGTGTGACCAGTAAAGGTACCCTTTAGGCCTACAACTGCCGCGATGTCGCCAGCGCTAACAGAGTCGATCTCTTCACGCTTGTCGGCGTGCATACGGACGATACGGCCGACGCGTTCTTTTTCACCAGTTGTAGTGTTTAGAACGTAACTACCAGCGGTCAATTTACCTGAATAAACACGAACAAAAATTAGCTTACCGACAAATGGGTCTGTTGCAAGTTTAAATGCTAGTGCTGCCATAGGCTCTTTTTCGTCTGGTTTGCGCGAGACTTCGTCGCCAGTTTTTGGATTGCTACCCCAAATAGCATCAACATCGAGTGGGCTTGGCAGGAATTCGGTCATCAAGTCGAGAAGTTTTTCAACGATGACGCCACGGCCATCACCACCACTGACAAGATAAAAGTCACCAGCGAGGACACGTTTGCGAAGCGCGGCTTTTAGTTCATCGGTAGTGATTGATTCTTCACCCTTTTCAAGGAAGCGTTCGAACAATTCGTCATCGGCTTCGACGGCTGCTTCAACCAAAAGGCTACGAGCGTTCTTTGCTTTATCAAGCATATCAGCAGGAATTTCGCCTTCAACAAGTTGCTTGTCGGTGTAATCACCGTAGGTATAGGCCTTCATCTCGACCAAATCAACAACACCGTTGATGTCTTTTTCAAATCCAATTGGCAGATGGACAGGAAGAGCATTTTTAGAAAGACGAGTATGAATACTCTGAAGAGATTTGTAAAAATCACCACCGGTTTGATTGATTTTGTTAATAAAACAAATGCGAGGTACACCGTATTTGTTGGCCTGGCGCCATACAGTTTCAGACTGGGCTTCAACGCCCATCTTGCCATCAAAAACAGTTACCGCACCGTCAAGCACACGCAGTGAACGTTCGACTTCGGCGGTAAAGTCGATGTGACCTGGGGTATCGATGATGTTAATCTTGTGACCCTTCCAGAAACACGTAACGGCAGCAGAAGTAATCGTGATACCACGCTCTTTTTCCTGCGCCATCCAGTCGGTCGTCGCGCCGTCGCCGTCACCACGGACTTCACCGATTTTGTGATTAATGCCGGTTCGGTACAAAATACCTTCGGTGGTTGTGGTTTTACCTGCATCAATATGCGCGATAATACCAATATTACGAAAGTCCTTTAGGGGGACGGTTTTTTCTGCCATAGCGTGTGTGCTCTTCCTTTGTGAGTTATATAATTTTTGCCATCAAAAATAGCGCTTGATACTTATTTTAACAAAAATCAATGGATATTGCTAGTATTACTACTGTTTATTGCCCATTTGCCGCACTGGTGTCACCTGGCGTAATGTATGTAGTGGTACGCTCACGTTAATATTTGGATCTTTGGGGTTATCGGCAAATACTGATAATTCCAACCGTGGAATGTGTCGCTGAGGGCCATCCGTCTGTTGATTATTGATAAGTGGTACAAGGGTAATGGCATCAGGTTGCGCAATGAACTGGAGCGTTCTATTATCATCGAAATCATCTTCGGTCAGAGCGCAACTTACAACGTACGGCAATTCGTTATCAAAATCCATCGCTTTAAATAAATAATTTTCTAGATCGCTTTTGTATTCATCGTCATATTTGGCATGCATCAAGATATCAACCGCATAATCGGTAAAATTCATTACCAGCGGTGTCCTGGCTGCAATATCTGACGATTCGACACGATCGGTAATCCGTAGCACTTCGTCTTTGTGATGATAGAGCAATCGTCTTTCTGAAATGTCAGGCGAATAATCAGGAAAAGTGTTAATGATGTCTTCTGGCAACATTGCTACAAGGGTGTCGTCTTGCTTAAAGCATAGCGCCATGCGGCGGTATACTATCGACTCATCATCTATTGTTGCGCCGAACGTTAATATAATAAAACCTTTGCTTTCTAGTTCTATCTCGTCAACAGGCACTAGGGTATATTCAGGTAGTTCTGGTGTCAGATGGCCAGTTTTTACATGTAGTGTTCCAGATACGGGAATTTCTTGATCCATGTACCACCAACTTTCATCGAGTTGTTGAATCAGCTTAGCTTGTTGGTTGGTCGTCGTCGTTTCTTGGTTGAGTGTCTGCTCCGCCTCTTTAACTCTTTGGAACACGGTGTTCATGTAGTCATTGCGCGTCAGACCTTCCAGATGATCAAGCGCGTCAAAATCCACCGTTCGGCCCTCTAGCGATTGATGTAAATCTTCTTTATCCACGACGATACTCCATTATTTAAAACTGTAATGCGGTGACATCAGTCAACGGCAAATATGAAATGCGGTTAGGGTCTTTGGCACTGCGTGACGTCATCGCGAGCGTTGGGCCGATGTATTCGTCGGACATAGGTATTTCAGAAACGACATCCATGACGCGACCTTCGTAACCCGCTACGTGACTTTCGGTAAGTGCGCCGCCGCCGTTTGTTTCGTAGGCTTTACCGTCAATCATCAACGGCCGCTTACCAATAGTTGCAGCGATGGCCGTGTTCAATGCATCGGCAGCCTTTGAGCCTTGTTGGATATATTCTATACCTTTTCTGCCTAATGATCGCAGTAAATCAATGTCTGGTAAATTCTTGTGGCGCATGCGTTCAGTATCGGATTTGTACAAGGCCTGATTCATTTCGTTGACGTCATCAACCAAACCTGTTTCTTCAGATACGTACGCGGCCAACTCTTCGACGGCCCGTATGCGCTTTTCTTCATTTTCTAGTTCGATAATTTCTATGTGTGCATCATCGCTGTCACAGGGAATCATAATTTTCGAGGTCATATGAACCGTTGTCATCGGCAAACCGGATACAGGATTAATACCCCACGACTTTCGTTCTAGATCGTCACCCACCAAGGTAGGTTTTACCACGACACTACCATCATCACGCTGGTGATACGGCACAAAAGGACCAGAAAGTCTAAAAAGTCGAGAACTAAGCAGCGGCGGTGAGACGACCGGCGGATCGTTATTAAATTGAATTGTTATCGCGCCAGACGTTGAATCGATAGTGTAGTGTGGGTTTGCAACGGAAACATCACCACCACTTGCCTGCATTAAAACTGATTGTATATTTGGTACCTTGCCCATTTCTTGGTGAAACTGCTTTATATACTCGGCAACGTTCTGCCGTGCATCTGCGAGCGATTCAAACTCTTTTTGCGACAAAAGCCTCCCTAGCCCCATGACACAAGCGACACTCTCTCTGGCTTGCTTTTCTGCACCAAAGCGTTCTGCCACGATGTTTTGTATCGGTTCCGTCGGCTCACCTAGTTGCTCAGTCATCCAATTCCTCCCCTAATTCACTTAGAATTATGCCATATTTAACCATTTATCACAAAACGACAAACCGTAATAGCGGTCGACGCTCAGTCCTCTTCTTCGTAGGTAATCCTGCGGACAGATGTAATGTCTTGGATGCTTTTCGATGGTAGGTAAAGATGCAAAGGAGGTGCTTTTTTATCTGCAGTGAACCAATATATTTCTATACAGACCATCAAACATTGTTCTTGGTCTGATGGTAGCTCGGCTTGTTGCAAAAATTTTACACCAGCAACCCCTGCAACACCGGACATAATTTCTTCAATTTTTGCTGCGCAAACCACACCATCCACCTCAGCAAAACAATCGCCCGCTATAGTGATGTTGTACGGTAGTCGATCATCAAATTCAAGTATTGATGACAGGTAAACTTGCAGATCACTCGCCACCTGCATACTCTCCGTATCAGATGGTATGGCATCGATAGTAAAATCTTTTAACTGCATGACCGCTTGTTCTTCGGTCTCGCAGTTTAAGACGATTGTATCTAGCCTTTCCATCGTTTCTGAATGAAAATATCGTAATCGATTTTCAATCATTTCGGGTGAATGTACGGGGTAATCAATTGCAACATCGTCAAGTAGCCCCACACCAAGCTCGCCTTCGTTAGATGTCTCGTCGGCAAATCGAATCATATGCAAACCAACTTTGTAGTGTTCGGCGACTACTTCTTCGTCTGACATAATATGGTCTTCGATAAAACAGAAACCATTTGATATCATCGGCCTGTCGTCATAATATTTGGCCTTAACCTCACCCGATTCAGTGTCAGCAAATGACAAACGGCCCGAGACCTGCAGCTTCATACCCATAAAAGGCCACGTATCGTTTAATTCTGCGATTAGTGCAATCCTGTCTTCGGCTGTAACGCTGCCAGTAGAATTAATCATTTCTTCGTATTCACGCGCAGTAGCGAATACTTTATCCACCATCGGATCTGTCGTTACGGATTCTAAGCGATCTAAAAACGATAAGTCGGCACTTGTTGGGTGTTCCATGTATATATTAAATAGTAATTGCGACGTTAACTCAAGCATAAGCCTCGTATTACCGATTACGGGCAGCGTAATCCATCAAAATATCCCGCGTGGTGAGCGGGATATTTTGCTGAATAGTGTTGTGTACCTATGCGGATTTAAGCGACGGTATTTTTATCAACTGCAGGTTGTGTCTGTGAAAATAGAACAACCAAAATAACAGTGACACCGACGGCGATGTGTGGCAACCATGCGTTTGGTGCTTCGTCGATGAATCCGAACAAAAACGGTGACAAGACTAGCAATGTTGACGCAAGAATATCGATAACCAAGTGGTATGGCATACCAATTACCTTGATTAGACCCCATTCATAGTTAGTCAGCAAGCTATACAAGAACAGACCGACACCTAGAATTATTGGAATATAAACTGCAGCGCCACCGACTTCTTGAAAACCGAAAATCATTGGTGCAAATATTAACGCGATAGCAACGATATAATCGAGCGCTCCGTGTACTTTTGTTGGTATAAATCGTAATGACATAATTGTCCTCCTTTTATTACGTTAGAGGTATGATATCGTATTTCGATTTGCGCCGTTGTAAGAAATCATACAAAAACGCTATAATATTAGAATATGGATGTCACCAGATTTGTCAAAAACTTTCCCATCAAAAACTTCACCAAAGGCGAAGTTATCCTCAGCGAGGGCGATGTTTCTGATGTTTTGCTAGCGATTCAAAACGGCTATGTAAAAGTAACGTCCGTCGACGAAGCAGGAAACGAACGAATGTTATGGATTGCCGGGCGTTATGATATTGTACCGACAGAACGACTTTTTTCGCGCCATCAACCACTACAGTTTTTTTATACTGCGCTATCCAGTGGGACCGTCTATCAAATCCGTAAAGATGATTTTTTAGCAGCTGCCAAAACCGATTTGGGATTGATGACCGAAATCGCGACTAGCATGAGTAGCCATTATGATGATTTATTATCAAGAATTAATTCTGCCGAACAAGCCAGTGTGCGTGACAAATTAATCGCCACTCTGTCCTACCTTGCCAAGCGTTTTAGCGCTGATACTACAGTTGATTTATACAAATTAGGCCTACAGCTTACTCATAAAGATTTGGCCGAAATGATTAGTTCCACCCGCGAAACAACATCAGTCGAACTGCAAAAGCTGCGTGCCCAGGGTTGTATCGACTATAGCCGCACTCAATTTATTATTTACGTTGACCGCTGTGTTATCTAGAATTGGCTCTCAGTAAGGTATCTTACTGCCGCTCCATATATTTACTGCTACTATTGCAGCCAGACAGATTGGAGGACGCATGACACAACCACATATTACACTTAACAATGGCATTACAATACCACAGGTCGGATTGGGCGTCTGGCAGGCCAAAGATGGCAAAGAAGTTGAAGCAGCGGTCAGCGCGGCTTTAAAAGCAGGCTATCGGATGATTGATACAGCTGCCGTGTACGGCAACGAAAAAGGCGTCGGCCGAGCAATCAAAGCCAGCGGCATTCCACGAGACGAAATATTTGTGACGACCAAACTATGGAACGCTGATCAGGGATACGACAAGACGTTGCAGGCGTTTGCGAAAAGTTTGGAAAGATTACAGCTTGATTATATCGATCTATACCTGATTCACTGGCCAGCGCCAGCGGCAAATAAATACAATGATACGTGGCGCGCGTTCGAAAAAATATTTAATGACGGACTAGCTCGATCTATTGGTGTCAGCAATTTTAAACCACATCATTTAGAGGATTTACTAGACCATGCTGTCATTCCCCCAGCAGTTAACCAAATCGAACTCCATCCGCAATTTCCGCAACATGGCACGCGTTTATTGTGTAATCAACACGATATTGCTGTCGAATCATGGAGTCCGTTAGGTGGCAGCACTGGCGGCTTGTTGACAAACCAAAAGATTATCGATATCGGACACAAACACGGTAAAAGTGCCGCGCAGATTATCATCCGCTGGCACATTGAAAACGGGTCGATTGTTATTCCAAAATCCGTGCACGCAGAACGCATCGAACAAAACTTCGACGTGTTTGACTTTACCCTAGACGCTGATGATATGGCGCAAATCGCCACCCTTGATACTGGCGAACGAATTGGCGCCGATCCAGATAGCACTAATTTTACATGAAGAACCGATCTGATGCAGTTGGCGCATAAATTACGATTAGTGCATTGGTAATCAACTATTGCGCAAGAATGATGAGTTTAACGAATTGGTTTGAATTTTTGTAATTTACTTACGGCCACAAACCCCGTTGTGCCATACTTGCGCATTAATTCCGCTTCTTCGTTTCGTTTAACCATCTCCGAACGCGGTAATACTCTCCCTACGACATCGGCACCACATTTTTTGCGACGGAACCACGACGTCTCATCCTCTACTGGTGCTTCACATTGTGTAAATTCGTCGGCAATCGATGATTTCAAACTATTATGACGAGCATCTTGTAATATACGTACGGCCGACATGTGTCGTATCGACGCGTCGATATCGCCCAGTCTGCGTTTTGGCATATCAAATTTCGGATCCGATTGCAGTGCTTGTTCCACTTCGTCAGCCGCTGCTAAGTATTTCTCGGCATTGTTAGCTTTAATTTCATATCGAGGAGCATTTTCATCATTTGGATTATCACAAAACTCATAACTTAAAGATAGACTCACAGGTCCAATAGGATAACCCATTATGTCCGTGCCGTCAGAGGCTCTAGCGGCTCGTGTTGTTATCCGTTCGGCTGCGTCACAATTAATCTTTTTTCGCAGCGGACAGTCGTCACACGCACCAGATAATAATTTTTCAGACATCGTTACTCCTTTACCGACACGTCGTATTATTTACCTATCATACCATAATAATACATCCTCGCAATAAACGAGGATGTATTTAGTATCAGACTAGCTGAACTTATGTACGAGCAAAGTGAGCGAAAGCACGGTTGGCTTCGGCCATTTTGTGAGTATCTTCTTTCTTTTTGAACGCAGCACCAGCTTCGTTGTGAGCATCGATAATCTCGAGCGCCAAACGCTGAGAATATGGAATACCATTGCGAGCACGTGCAGACTGCACCAACCAGCTAAACGCGTAGTGCAGCTGACGGTGGCCCGAAACTGGGAAAGGAATCTGATAGTTTGCACCACCGACACGACGAGATTTTACTTCGAAGTTAGGGGCGACGTTTTTCAATGCTTTTTCAAATACAGCCAGTGGATCTTCGCTATCAAGCTTTTTGGCAGCGACTTCTAGTGCGGTATAAACGGCTTTTTCTGCGATAGATTTTTTGCCATCAAGGATTGATTTGTTAATCAAGCGCTGTACAAGTACCGACTGGTATTTGCGGTCTGGTGTCAAGACACGCTGCAGGCTTTTGGTTACTTTACGTGGCATTACTTCTTATCCTCCTTCTTTGCACCGTATTTAGAACGGCCTTGCTGGCGTTTTGCAACGCCTTGCAGGTCAAGTGCACCACGGACGATGTGATAACGAACACCTGGAAGGTCAGGAACACGACCACCACGAACCAGCACAACGGCGTGTTCTTGTAGGTTGTGACCTTCACCACCGATATAAGCCCAAACTTCTTGGCCATTAGTCAAACGAACACGCGCTACTTTACGTAGGGCTGAGTTTGGCTTTTTAGGCGTTTTGGTTGTTACTTTGATACAAACGCCACGTTTTAGTGGAGCGTTTTGATCATAATAACGCGTTTTTAGTGCGTTGTGGATGCGGCCAAGCGCTGGCGACTTCGACTTTTTATTCGCCGTCGTACGTGGTTTACGCACCAATTGATTGATTGTTGGCATTAAAACTCCTGTTATTCAATTAAATTGAGGTAAGTAGTACCTCGGTTGTATAGTCTGGCTTCAGCATCGCCTCGCTATGTCATTCTAGTAAGCGTTTATTCGGTGTGTACACATTCTATTCACCAAATAATCCGACTAGAGGAAACTCATATATCATACTAACAGATTAGCTGTTGAATTTCAAGCTATAAAAACCACTAGCAAATATACGGATTAACATAATAGAAAATAACCCGCCTCGTATGAAGCGGGTTATTTTAGAATGAACAGCTACCTAAGCAGACAGTTCTAGGTCTTCGGCGATATCTTGAGCGATATCGTCTTCTTGTTCGTTATTAATGACACCAGTTCCGACAGGAATCTTGCGGCCAATGATAACGTTTTCTTTTAGACCATGCAGTCGGTCGGCACGACCACTGACGGCTGCGTTAATCAGCACACGAGTCGTATCTTGGAACGATGCAGCAGATAGCCAGCTATCACTCCAGATAGACACCTTGGTGATACCAAGCAACAGTTGCGTGTAACCAACCAAGTCTTTGCCTTCGGCAGCCAGTTCGGCGTTTGCTTCGACAACAGATGCTTTTGACACAATGTCGCCGGTGACAAATGCACTATCGCCTGGATCTTCGATTTGAACACGGCTGAACATTTGTCGCACGATGATCTCGAGGTGCTTGTCAGCAACGTCTTGACCCTGTGCAGCGTAAATGCGCAATACTTCGTTAATGATATAACGTTGCGTCGCTTCGGTACCCTTTAGACGCATCAAGTCGTGCAAGTTCAATGAACCAATTGTCAGGCGATCACCCGCTTCGACGGCATCACCCGCACGAACGACTAATTGTGTACTGCCTGGGATTTCGTAACGAACTGGCGCACCAGCGTTAGCGGCCAGTACAAGTGTCTTTCCGGCTATCTCGACGACACCATCAAATGGTGCGACAAGTGGCTTGCTTTCGCTTTCGGCGGTTGCCAGTACATCGCCAACTTTGACATTACTGCCAGCTTTGACTGTTACCGTACGACCTTCGAGGGCGATACGTTCAACATGGCCAGCTTCAGGGGTGACTTGGACAACATACTTTTTGCCATCTTCCCAAACATCAACCGTACCAGCGACTTCTGTCATATTTGCTTGACCTTTTGGAGAGCGTGCTTCGAACAACTCTTCAACACGTGGCAGACCCTGGGTGATGTCACCACCAGCCACACCACCGGCGTGGAAGGTTTTCAGCGTCAGCTGTGTACCAGGTTCACCGACAGACTGGGCGGCGATAACGCCGACTGGCTGTGCTTTGGCGACCAAAGCGCCAGTCGCCATATCTAGGCCGTAGCTTCGCTGTGGAATACCGCGTAGGTTCTTGGTAGAAAGTACTGATTGGATTTTGACACTTTCAATCTTGCTGTCAGCTTCGATACTGTCAGCAATTTCTCGCGTAATCAGCTCGTCCTTGCCAACATGACCAGGTACTTCTTCGGCGGTAAAACGACCAGCCAAACGGTTACCAAAGTCGATCATCGTCAGTTCAGATTCGCTACGGTTGATAGCAAAACCATCATCGTCACCAGCAGAATCTTCCACTGTAAAGACGTCTTGCGACACATCAACCAGACGACGAGTCAGATAACCCGAGTCAGCGGTCTTTAGAGCGGTGTCGATCAGACCCTTACGTGCACCACGAGTAGCCACAAATTGTTCAAGTGAACTAAGCCCGTCTTTGTAGTTAGAGCGAATCGGCAACTCAATTTCTTTGTTGCTGGCGTCCACCATGATACCAACCATCGCGCTAGCAAGCTTGACGTTACTAATATCACCACGGGCACCAGAGTTGACCATGACACTGATACTTGTATCCATGTCTTTCAACTTGTCCTGCAAGAATTCGGTTACTTTACGGTCAACACTACGCCATGCAGCAACAGTCAGCGTATATCGTTCGTCCTCGGTAACAAGACCTTGGTCAAACTGTTCCGAAATCAATGTCGTTTTGGCGTCACCTTCGGCCACAAACTCACCAATTTCATCAAACTGAATGTAGTCGTCTTTACCGGTCGATACAGCGGCAATCGTTGCAAATCGGAAAGCAAGTCCCTTCATTTTGTCAGCTGTTTTGGCTGTTTCTTCGGCACCATACTTGGTAAAGATTTTTGCCAATACTTTTTTCAACTGCTTTTTGTTCTGAACCGAATTGTCGTACGGATAGTCAGCTGGCAGAATTTCGTTAAAGAATACTCGGCCAAGCGTCGTATTGCGGATTTCACCCTTTGCATAGACACGAATCGGGCTTTGCAGCTGCAATTTGTGGTTATCATAGGCCATTTCGGCTTCATAGACAGAACTGTAGGCTTTGACATCATCAGTTTGAGCACTTGGTTTTTCGTACGTTAAGTAATAGTTACCAAGTACAACGTCCTGACCAATGTTCAGAACCGGCGCACCGTCAGCTGGTTTTAGCAGGTTGTTCGTTGCACTCATCAGTTCGCGAGCTTCACGCTGCGCGTCGTCTGATAGCGGCAAGTGAACAGCCATCTGGTCACCATCGTAGTCGGCGTTAAATCCGTTTGCAACCAGTGGATGCAGCTGGATTGCTTTGCCTTCGACTAGTTTTGGCTGAAACGCTTGGATAGATAGACGGTGAAGTGATGGAGCACGGTTTAGTAGGACGTATTTGCCTTCGATGACTGAATCCAGCGCATCCCATACCAATGTGTCGCCAGCTTCGATCAAACGAGTTGCTGAACGGATATTGTGTGCGTGTTCACCACGAATCAACCAGCTAATGACGAATGGCTTAAACAGTTCGAGGGCCATTTGTTTTGGCAATCCACACTGGTGAATCTTTAGCTTTGGACCAACCACAATCACGGAACGAGCGGAATAGTCGACACGTTTACCTAGCAAGTTCTGACGGAAACGACCTTGTTTACCCTTTAGCATGTCGCTAATAGATTTGAGTCGGCGGCGGCCACCAGTCGCATTAACGGCACGACCACCACGGGCAGCGCTGTTATCAATCAGTGCATCGACGGCTTCTTGTAGCATGCGCATTTCGTTACGGCAGATGACTTCAGGAGCGTTAAGATCCATCAGTTTTTTCAGACGGTTGTTACGGTTAATGACACGGCGATACAGATCGTTCAAATCTGACGTCGCAAAACGACCACCGGTCAATTGCACCATTGGACGAAGGTCCGGTGGAATCACCGGTAGGACAGTGAGTGTCAGGCTGTTTGGTTTGATGCCAGCAGCATGCATTGCTTCTAGCACCTTCAGACGCTTCAACAGCTTCTTTTCGCGCTGTCCTTTGGCACTTTCGACTTCTTCGGTCAGTTCAGCAATCAGTTGTGGCAGGTCGATCTCGTCGAGAAGTGCTTTCATTGCCGTACCACCCATGCCTACTTTGACGAGCTCTTCGTATTCTTCGGGAAGGTTACGATAGTCAGTTTCGCTAATGAGCGCATTTTTGACCAAGCTGTCTAGCTGAGTTTTTTTGGTAGTGTAGTTTTCTTCTAGTTCTTCGATTTCGCGTGATTGTTGTTCAGCTAGCTGTTTAACGTCAGCGTTTTCAACTTCCGCTTCTTTTTCAAAGCGTAGCTTAATTGCCATACGGGCAGCTTCGGTTTCGGCTTCTAGGTCAGCGAGCATCTGATCACGCTTTTCTACATCAACATCTAATACAACATAGGTTGCAAAATAAGCGATACGTTCTAGGTTGCGAACAGTAATACCAAGCAGTAGTGACATCGCACTTGGGGTGCCGCGCATAAACCAAATGTGTGCTACTGGTGCTGCTAGGCTGATATGCGCCATGCGTTCGCGGCGAACGATAGATTTGGTGACAAGTTCACCGTTTTTATCGATTGCTGCCTCGCGTGATCGGACGCCCTTTAGTTTGTTATCGTGCGGGTTGATGTCTTTGACTGGCCCGAAAATACGTTCACAGAACAAACCATCACGTTCTGGTTTTTGTGTACGATAGTTAATCGTTTCTGGTTTTGTAACTTCACCGTGACTCCATTTCATAATGTCATCAGGGCTAGCAACTGCCAGGCGGACTGCATCAAAGTCAGCAATACCGTTATTAGCGAGAATACGACTCATCTTACGCCTCCTCCTTTATTTCTTCTATTTCATCAATATCTTGAATACTTACACCGTCTTCCATGTCACCAAGTTCATCGGCTTCGTCCAGGACTGTTTCAGGATTATCATCAGCAACAAATTCAGCTGGTACCGTTTTATCGGCAGGGCCACTGGTAGCAATGATTTGTTCGGCATCGATAACGGCGTCTTCGCTTTCATCAAGCAAATCAACACGCAGACCAAGTCCTTGCAATTCTTTCACCAACACGTTGAACGATTCTGGCAGTTTTGGACCAACAATCGCTTCGTTTTTGATGATTGATTCGTAGGCCTTGGCACGACCATAGACATCGTCCGATTTGATTGTCAGCATTTCCTGCAAGGTTGTTGCTGCGCCGTAAGCTTCAAGTGCCCAGACTTCCATCTCTCCGAATCGCTGACCACCGTTTTGCGCTTTACCACCAAGTGGTTGCTGCGTGACCATTGTGTACGGTCCGGTTGAACGAGCGTGGATTTTGTCACTAACCATGTGGTGCAGTTTGATGATGTGCATGACACCAACAGTAGTACGTTCTTCAAATGCATCACCAGTTCGGCCGTCAAATAGCTGTGATTTACCATCGCGGGCATAGCCAGCTTTTTCTAGCTCGTCGCTGATGATTGCGTCACTTACGCCGTTAAATGGTGGGGTTGCTACTTTGTAGCCAAGTGCGCGTGCAGCCATACCTAGGTGAGTTTCGAACAACTGTCCGATATTCATACGGCTTGGGACACCAAGTGGGTTGAGAATGACGTCAACAGGTGTGCCGTCTTCCATGAATGGCATATCTTCAACAGGCAAAATACGCGCTACAACACCCTTGTTACCGTGACGACCAGCTAACTTGTCACCAACGCTAATTTTGCGTAGTTGTGCAACGAAGATTTGAATCTGCATCAATACGCCAGCTTTTAATTCGTGGCCGTTTTCGCGGCTAAAGATTTTAACACCGACAACTTTACCACCACCAGCGTTGTTCATACGTTGTGATGTGTCGCGAACGTCTTTGGCTTTTTCACCAAAGATAGCGCGGAGTAGTCGTTCTTCTGAACTGAGCTCTTGCTCGCCCTTTGGCGTAATTTTACCAACAAGTACATCGCCAGCTTTTACCTCTGAACCAACTTGAACGATACCGTTTTCGTCTAGGTGACGAAGTGAATCTTCGGAAACGTTTGGAATGTCACGAGTGACGATTTCTGGACCAAGTTTGGTTTCGCGAACTTCAACGGTGTAATCTTTGATGTTAATACTGGTCAATGCGTCGTCTTTTACGATACGGTCTGAAAGTACGATAGCGTCGTCCATGTTGTAACCGCCCCATGGCATAAAGGCCACAGTTAGGTCACGACCGAGTGCGATTTCGCTATCAGCGACTGACGCACCCTGGATTAGCGCGTCACCAGCAGAAACTTTTTGACCACGAGTTACACACACTTTTTGGTTAATTGAGCGGTCGTCATTTGATTTTGCAAAGTGAATCACTTCGTAAATTTTGACACCGTCTTTGTATTTAACATGTACTTCGTCGGCATCAGCACGAACCACTTCGCCAGCAGCTTCAGCGCAGACTAATTGGCTAGTGTTTTTGGCAACTTCTGTTTCGATACCAGTTCCAACAGTAGGAGATTCTGGTGTCAAAAGTGGTACAGCCTGCTTCTGCATGTTTGTACCTGTCAGTGAACGGTCGACACGGTTTTTCTCGATGAATGGAATCAAGCTATCTGGTGGACCAAGAATCTGTTTGTAGGCAGCGTCCATGTAGGTCACTTCACTAGCGTCAACTTGTTCTGGATTCAGGCTGTTACGAGCACTGACACGTTCGACAGCAAAACTGCCGTCGTTATTTAATGGTGCACCAGCATCGGCAATCACTTCGTCAAGTTCCTGAGCAGCATCGAGGAATTCAATTTTGTCAGTGACTTTACCGTTAACAACTTTTCGATATGGTGTTTCAATAAAACCGTATTCATTAACGCGAGCATACGTTGCCAGGTTAAGTACCAGTCCAATGTTGGCACCTTCTGGTGTTTCGACGGCGCTCAGACGGCCATAATGCGTTGGGTGAGCGTCACGAACGTCAAAGCCGGCGCGTTCGCGTGAAAGTCCACCAGGACCCATGCTACTTAGGCGGCGTTTGTGTGATAGTTCTGATAGCGGATTTACTTCGTCCATCAACTGTGACAGCTGTGAGCTGGCAAAGAATTCGCGGACAGCGGCAACAACTGGACGAGCATTAATCAACTGACCAGGGGTCACTGTTTCCAAATCACTCATACTCATGCGGTCCATAGCGTTACGTTGCATGCGAAGCATACCAACGCGGAACTGGCGGGCAACCAATTCACCAACTAATTTGACGCGGCGATTAGACAATGCGTCAATATCGTCGGCAGGATCCTGAGTATTATTCAAGCGAATAATTTCCTTGATAATGGCAATCAAGTCACTCATCTGGAAAACACGGTTTTCGGTCGTGTTTGGCACTTCCAGTCCTAGGCGTTGGTTTAATTTGTAGCGGCCGACACGACTATAGTCGAATCGTTTAAAGTCAAAGAACATACGTTCAATCATGCTACGAGCGTTATCGACAGTCGCCAAGTCACCTGGTCGCAGGCGGCGGTAGACTTCGATTAATGCTTCGTTGGCACCACGAGCTGGATCTTTTTCGAGTGTCGCATCGATGTATTTCACATCGCCGGTGTCAACATCGGCAAACAGACTTTTAATTTCGGATGTTTTGTTATGACCAAGTGCGCGTAGCAATGTCGTAATTGGTAGTTTACGGCGGCGGTCGATTTTGACATAGATCGTTCCGTTTGCTGCGGTTTCAAATTCTAACCATGCACCACGGCCAGGAATCAGTTTGGCACCGTAATTGTGACGGCCGACGGTATTGTCAGCAGTAAAGAATACACCAGCAGATCGGATAAGCTGTGAAACGACAACACGTTCCGTACCGTTAATCACAAATGTACCGCGGTCGGTCATCCATGGATAATCACCTAGGTAGATTTCTTGTTCTTTGACTTCGCCAGTGACTTTGTTGGTCAATTCGACGTTGGCGTGCAGCGGCGCGTCAAATGTCAAGTTGTTTTCTTTGGCGTCTTGCTCACTGGTTTTTGGTTCTTGGAACGCATATTCTTTGAAACGCAGTTCTAACTTTTGACCAGTGTAATCCTCTATCGGATTAAGTTCTGCAAAAATTTCGCTCAAACCAGTCTCGACGAATTCACGCCAAGAATCTTTTTGGTGAGCGATTAGATTTGGTATTGGTAAAGCCGTATCTTCTTTTGTAAAAAACACGCGCTTAGCCACGTCAGGCTTGGATTTTGCCATTGTATCTCCTCGCTATTAGGATTAAATTGTTTTGGGTAATCGGCGCCGAAGATTCCCTAAACTCTGGTCTGCTCTGTAGTTAGTGCCATCTAACTAGCGGGCATAAGTAACCAAAGGTACACTACTTCTTACTATTCATTATGCGTAAGTTTTACGTAATAGTCAAGGGTTTATACAGAGGTTTTTCCAGATGTACCAATATCAAAAACGACGGCCGTTGTATCATCAATTTTAGTCGAACGATCAACCAGTGCGTAGGCTGCTGCGGCCGCGCCCAACTTTAAAGAAGTATGCAACAGTAATGTTTCGTCACTCAGTCGGTCTGCGTCCAAATCACCCGTAACACCATCGGTTACCAGCAAAAATCGATCATTTGCTTGCAATTGCCGCGTTCCCCATTCTGCCTGAGCTAGCGGATAGCCAGCCATGGTGTTTGGTTGCGGCGTCAAATTAATCGATCGAATTCTATCATAATACTTATCATAACCTAGGTAGTTATAAAGCATATTGCGATATTTATTATCGATAACTTGTTCACTGGTCAGTGCTTCGATTTGGTCACCGCGGCGCAAATAAAGTCGCGAATCACCAACATGCACATACGTCATCATGTCGTCAGGTGTTACTACCATGCCAGTAAATGTAGTCATCGCATCCGCTTGCAACGCTGCTCTATGTAGATGACCGAGCAGATCGTGGTGCTTGATTAGATCTTTTGCTTGTTCGGCAGTTTGCGGTCGATCACTGCCTGTTAGTCGCGTCAGAAACTCATGGCAGGCTGCCTGTGCTGCTTTATCAGCATCTGGCGACTGCGCCACGCCGTCAGCAACAGCAAAAACACCGTTATCTTTGTCCGCCACCCAGGCATCTTGGCCTGTGGGTTGGTCTGGGTAATAGGCCTTGTTAAGTCGAGCCGCTTTTTCGCGCTTGTTTATCTGTGCTACCCCAGAATCAATTATTTCAAGCATATTCTGATATATAAGCATTCGTAAAGATAAATGTCAAAGCATAATAGTATTTATACGAGTAAAAAGGGACCTACTGGCGCTCGAATGAGCGTCAGTAGGTCCCGGTGGACCCTACTACGGTTATAGTGGATTAAATCTAGAATTGTGCATGCGCGTCGATTACTCAGCGTACTGATACTGGTTATTAGACTGTTGCGCTTGTCTCATAACTGCATCGTATCCGCTATAGCCATTTTCGACAGTGAAGTCAAAGCTTTCGCTATATGGCCAGCCTTCAGCAGCATGACCTGCCATGTCACGACCAACTGAATACGCTTTGAAGTTGCGTAGTTCTGCGACTACATCGTAAAGTGCCTTCTTTTCAGCCCGTTTTTGCCACCATTGAGCAACAATGTAAATCATTAACGCCACTAGTGTAGCGCCTACTCCGTACATCGTATAAAGAAGAAACTCACTAGACAGACCGAACGTATGTTGATACGCGCTGAAGAGATTAGCATTTGCTGTAACAGACGCACTTGTCTGATTAAAGGTGTTGCCAATGTCATTCATGGAATCACTAAAACCATTCAGAGATTCCGACAGTGTATCACCAGCAAGCGGTATACCGCTCAAATCTGGCGCAGCAGGTACTTCTGGCATTTTTGGTGCTTTTATTACCTTTGCGCCTTCTAGCCAGCGATTGTCGTCGACTGAACGATTAGGCTGCAAAAAGACATACAGAAACACCAAAAAGTTAGTCGCCGTGTAGATAATTGTGCCGACCAAAAGTGGTGTACGAAAGTTCCGCTGCATCACAGCGGCGACAACTGCCAAGCCAACAGCAGCAAGCCATGGAATGTAAACAAACAACTCCATGTCCGTTATCCACTCGAGCGAACTGAGTGCAATATTCAATAGATTTTCCAAGATCCTCCCGCCTTCCTTTCATAGAGATGTGGGATAGGATTATTTAATCACTTTTGGTACAAAGTGTCAATATAGTGGTCTGAGTATGTTACGCTTTTTCGATAACTTCGTCGACTAACCCATAGGTGACAGCCTCTTCGGCGCTCATCCAAAAATCGCGGTCGGCGTCTTTTTCAATCTTGGTTAGTTTTTGACCAGTGTTTTTAGCAAGGATTTCATTCAAACGATGTTTCAAAAACAGGCTTTCGCGTAGTGTAATCTCTTGGTCACTGACTTTACCCTGTGTACCGCTAGATGGCTGATGAATCATAATACGGCTACTTGGTAGAGCAAATCGTTTACCTTTGGCACCGCTAGATAGCAAGAATGCGCCCATACTTGCCTGCAAACCAATCCCAATTGTCATAACATCTGGGGCAATATATTGCATGGTGTCATAGATTGCCAAACCGTCATACACGCTGCCGCCTGGGCTATTAATATACAGTTTGATGTCTTTTTTTGGATCATCATAGGCCAGGTGTAGCAACTGCGCCACCACAATGTTGGCGGTATGTTCGTTAACGTCTTCGCCTAAAAAGATGATTCGTTCATTCAACAAACGTGAATAAATATCAAAGGCACGTTCGCCTTCGTGTGTTTTTTCGACGACTGTCGGAACCAGGTAATTGGTTGGTTTGTTCATATTTCTAGTATAGCAAAATTAGCACTCTGCGCAAATGAGTGCTAAAAGTCGTTATACTGTCTCGTTGTGGTATAGTACTATTGAATCTTTCGGACTACCTAGGAGTTGTTATGAAATCGAAGGATCGTACCTCGAATATACGGGCGATAGCCGTACTGGGAGCAATTGGCATGATATGGTTCGGAACGATTATGTTCTTGCAATACATAGCTGAACAGCTGTTTATCCTAGTGATAGTTAATGATGTTGGAATTATCCTCCAGATTTTTCTTACATCAATCGCAGTCGTCCTTACGCTAGTTAGTTTGTACCTATTCGTGTTGGGTATACTGAGCGGTATCGCACTGTTGCTATACTATTCATGGCCGAAAGGCTTCAGATTTTATGGCCGCATAACCCGTGTGATGGCTAAATTCTGGCCACTGCGGATTGTCCACATAATAGTAGAAGAGCTGTCAAAAGACTAGCCACCACCCACCTCTAAAACATCGACGATTTTAGAGGCCCCGACGAGTAGACCTCCCTACTCGTCTTTTTCATTTTTCGAACTATTGCTTTTTATGCTAAAAAATTATAATATTACTAACGATTCTTTTCATCCAATCCACCAGGAGGAACCGTGAATATCGAAGAGAACGCACCTACAACAGGTGAGCATGTAAAAGTTGGTGAGAACGAGTTATATCTGATTAATGATGAACACTCGCTTTTCTATAACTTTTGTGCCACGTGGCTGCCTATACTGGCTTTTGCTTTCGTTTTCCAGTATGTCTTTTCGCATCTATATTACGCTGTGAACGACGTCTATATTGTTTCTACTGCTGCGGCAGTAGCCGGCGGCGCAGCAGCAGTACTGGCGGATGAGTTTGTCAAGATACTGACTCATCTAGCAACGTATGTGAAAAAGACAATCAAATAACGCCGCGATTAATCGCTATGACACCGATGATCATAGCGATCCCGACGAGTAGACCTCCCTACTCGTCTTTTTTATATATTATTGCTATTTTTAACGAAATGTGTTAAAATTACCTTAACGTACCTTACCATCGCTAGAGAGGTGTTTGTTATGAACGCAACCGAACAAGCTGTTAGCATTTTTTGGACGACAACGTTGTCACGCCAGACGCAACTGTCGTACAAGAACTATGTATACAACCAGGAAACTGGACAGTGGAATCCGCCAGTTACTGTGCAAAACGATTTGTCGACACACGGCGTCATGCCATATGAAATATTGATGTTCAACAACCGCGACGCAGAGGCACGGCTACTCATAGAGTGCACGCCGGACGAACAGGGTAATTACCCTTTGCTTGGTGACTATGCTGTTCCTGGTTTTGATTCGTCACGTTTTCACGACGACGATCGTCTAAAAGCGGTTCGCTTGTGGCAAACGTCGGTCGATAATCCTGCAAAGAAAATCGATTCGGAAAAGCCAACCAACGCTCGTTACGAGCAGCGGTTGACTATCGCTGGAGTAGTCGAATTGACGGTCGTTAACGATCAAGGCAGTCGCCGTATCCAGATATACCATTCGGTACACGTATTTCTGCCTTCGGGTCGTATTCGTTTGGTTGAATAACCATCACCCAGCCTAGTAACGAGAGGTACGAAAAGCCCCCGACGCGCAACGCGTGTCGGGGGTAATTTCATGTATAAAGCGTATTACTTTTTCGTATTTAGCTCGACTAATCGATCAACAGTTTTTTCTGTTAGCAATCGGTTAGCGACATCACGACGTGCTTCGGGTTGGTCAAGCTGCGCAACCATTTCGGGATTATTAGCGTATTGTTGTTTGTACTGCGCTACATGTTCGTCTAATTCTTTGTTGGTGGCTTCGATTTTTTCAACTTTGCTTAGTTCGGCCAATACTAAACCTGCTTGTACGCGCTTTTCAGCAGCGTCATGCACTTCGCTTTCCAGCCATTTTTCTTTGTTTTCAAATCCTTTGTTTTCCAGGTACTGATCAAGTGTTAATCCCTGGTACATCAAGTTCTGCGTCATATCACGTTCGATTGATTCGGCTTGGTCTTTTAGCAAGATTTCTGGAACAGGTACTTTACTGACTTCAACCAGTTGCTTTACTAGTGTATCTTTAATTTTTTCGCCTGCTTCACGTTCTTTTTGAGCAGTCAGTTCGCGTTTGATGTCACTTTTCAAATCAGCAACGGTTTTGAATGGGCCAGCTTTTGCGGCAAATTCATCGGTGACTTCTGGTAATACAACTTCTTTAATTTCTTTTAGCGTCGTCGTAAAAGTGACTTTTGCACCCTTTAAATCTTCGACGTGGTAGTTGTCAGGGAATGATAGTTCAATATCAAAAGTTTCGCCGGGTTTTTTGCCGACAATTCCCTCTTCAAACCCAGGAATGAACGAATTGCTACCAAGTGTCAGCTCGTAATCTTGTGCAGTGCCACCGTCAAACGCAACATCGTCTTTTTTACCGACGAAGTCAATTTTGGTTTCGTCGCCCATTTTTGCCGCTCGGTCAACTGGCTTTTTTTCTGCCATACCAGTACGCATTCGTTCAATAATTTCGTCGACTTCTTTTGCAGTAACAGAGATTTTTGGTGATTCAACTTTTAATTTTTTATAGTCACCTAATGTTACCTTTGGCAGAATTTCTGCTTCGGCGGTGAATTCTAGTTCCTGGCCAGGGACAAACTTTTTAATCTCGACTGCAGGACGGTCGAGTGCTTGAATTTTTTCATCCATATAGGCCTGCGCAACGGCTTTAGATAACGCGTCTTCTAGGGTTTGTTGGGCGAGCGTTTCTGGATCAACATTTTTGATAGCAACGCTAGCAGGTACTTTTCCTTTGCGGAAACCTTGTACTTTCATTGTTTTTGCGAGTTTAGAGATTGCAACTTTTTCTGCTGCATCAAGTTCTTCTTTGCCAAGCGAAATGGTCAGCTCGACTTTGGTGTCGGATAGGTTTTTTACAGTCGTCTTCATACAAACGGTTAGTATAGCAGAGCCCTTTAAAGAGGTCAAAGATTACAGTTGGATAATCTTTGCGCCACGCATGCCATGCGTGGTTTCGGGGGCAGTTGGACAGCCGTCATCCAACACCGCTTGCAACTGCGTACCGTCTTCGACACTAGGTGCTCGCAGCGTCCAGTACAAGGCGAATTCATCGGTTTCGTTACACGGATAAAACATCATCGAATAACGGCCAGATTGGGTACTGGTGTGTTGATAGGTATTACTAGGTAGCCCACCTATAAAATCTTCTGACAAATAATCGCCAGCCACCAAAATATCCTCCAGTGTGCACGGATAGGTATCTGTTGCTACCCACCCATTCACCACGTCGCCGTCAGGGCAATTATTACCACTGATGGGTAGCGTCGACGCCCAGCCGCCTTGTGGCGATTCGCCTGTATCAATATGCCAAAGCCGAAGCGCCTTTTCAACCTTATTAGCAGCAACGCGCATACGGGTGTCGACAGCTCGATCCTGCACTCCGCTATACGTCACAATTGTAATAGCTGCCAAAATGCCGATCACCACAATAACAATCAATAGTTCGACAATAGTAAATCCACTTTTTGTTTTTTGCATAGTAAGCATAACTAGCTTTCACTATATGGGAGCTAGCTGAACGTGTCAAACCAGCGAACTATTCGAATAAATCGTCGAAATCGTCGACGTGTGCGTGACGGCGATCTTTTACCGTGCTGATGATACGTTCAAAGCTCAGTTTTTGCTCTTCACTCGAAACGGTATCTTTAAATGAGTACACTTCACTTTTTAGCTCATCTTCACCGATGAAAATAATATAAGGAATATCTTTTTTAATAGCTGTTTTCAGTTGTTTATCCAGTTTGCGCCCTGTAATATCTAGCTCGGTATTAACGCCTTCATTACGAAGGTTTGCTGCAACGGCCATTGCGCCTTTTAGCGTGTCTTCGCCTAGTACAACAATGTAAACTTCGGTCGTTGAAGATAGTTTTGGTAGCAAGTTATGGGTTTGTAAAAACAATTCAGTCATTGTCAGACCTGGTGCCATACCAACAGCAGAAATCTGCTCGGCTCCAAATAACCCGACCAACCCATCGTAGCGACCACCGCCAAATAACGAACGATTGTTGTCAGGATGCAGATCAAAAAACTCGAATACTGTGCCCGTGTAATAGTCCAAACCGCGCATCAGAGTAATGTCGAACATAGCGTTTTTTACGCCAGCGCGTTCTAGTAGTGTAAATAGTTCTTGTACTTCTTTGACTGCCGAACTTTCACGTATTTCACCAGGTAATTCAGCCATACTTTTTGCACTTAATAATGCGGATATCTTCGCGAGTCCGCTGCTAGCCATTGATTCGCCAAAAATATCGATCGCCTGATCCCTAAACTCTTCATTGCTAATTTTATTCTTGCGATCGAATAGTTTTATCATCAGCTGGGCTTGAATCGCGTCTAGTCCTAAATACTGCGCCATCATGTAATTAATGACTTTGCGGTTGTTGATCCTGATGACGTACATATCGTCAGTCGCGCCAAAGACTTTTAAAAACTCTGCACCCATCGCAATAATTTCGGATTCAGGAAGTGCGCCTTCGGCCCCAAAAATATCGACGTTTAGTTGCCAAAACTCTCGTTCACGGCCACGCTGTGGTCGTTCGTAACGCATAAAGTTCGCTATCGAGAATAAGCGGGCGGGATAGGCCATTTCCTGGCGACGTGCAGCAACCATACGACTAATACTAGGGGTCATTTCGGGGCGGATTGCGACAGTCCTACCGCCACGATCAGTAAAGGAATATGTCTGCTCGTTGGCTAGTTCTTGGCCGGATTTTGCCGCGTATACATCAAGCGGTTCGAGTAATGGTGCGCCGTACTCTTCGTACCCAAAACGCATCGAAACTCGTTTCCAATTATTGAAAATGAAATTTTGTATACGTTTATCCTCGGGATAATAATCGCGAGTGCCCTTATAAGACTGTGGTGATAGTGTGCTCATTTACTTTATATCGTTGCATATTTGACCACTGTTTGCAAGCAAAAGCGTTATAATCGATGAATCCGTGCTACCGATTTGGATGGCTAGTAACGTACGTATCTGTAACATACATACGACGAGCAATTGGCGACGGCTTTAAATAATCTTCATCTGCCGAAGGTTTTGGTACCGCTAAACGCTCAATCATTGCTTCTTGCGCCGTTTGCAATGTTTCGTCATCACCGAGTTTTCCATAAGAAATGGCTGTTCTGGCGTATATCACCTCATCCCTGCCAATGTGGCGCAAAATTGTATCGCCTATTCGTCGTTTTGTTTGTTCCGACGGCAATAGCGCCAGTTGTATTGATAAATCACCGTTTTCAAGCCGTTCTAGTCGCGGATGATACGCAGCAACAGGAATATTTTGATTCTGTATCGTTTCGATGCGCTGTGTATACGCATACAACAGTTCTTCGTCACTCGGCTCACCACGTTTATCAGGAACGTTCAAATACTTAATGCCATTTGAGTCGCCACCCGTGTATCGCAACTGCATAATAGGATCAGAATTAAAATGAACGCGGTGCTTACCGCGCATATCTGGTTTAACAAATTGTTGTATCGATTGTTCTAGGTTGTCACTTGGCTGAAACGCAAGCTGAATCGTCGATTTACCGGCGAACGAAGGGATGGGATGATACACAGCTTCAGATTCCATACTCATATACTTATCATGCGTTATTGTTGTAAAGAAGTCAATATATGTTGTTGCATCCAAGCGTAGATTATAATCCCAGCCGCAACACCGACATTTACCGAACGCGTGCTGCCGAATTGTTCAATCATGACGAGTCGTTCGCTTGCAGCGACCATTCCTGCACTCAACCCCGGCCCTTCACCACCAAAAACCAATACTGCGTGTTGTGGCAGTGTGGTTTGAGCAAGTGGCATGGCCCTCTCAAGATTATCGACGGCAATAATATGACGTTTGTCAGATTGCATTGCCGCGACAAATTCATCGACTGACGCGTGATGAAAAACAGACAAATAGCGATCGGTGACCATTGCACCACGCCGGTTCCAGTGGCGTTTGCCAATGATATGTATCGCCGCCACATTGAATGCGTTACCGCTGCGCACAATCGTACCGATATTTATATCATGTTGCCAGTTTTCGATGGCGATATGCAGATCGACTCTTTTTTTATCAAGATCGGCTTTGATTGCTTCGACTGTCAGGTAGCGATATTTGTCTTCGACGTTACGGCGGTCGCCATTCGCTAACAATTCAGCATCGTACTGTTCGCCAGTCGGCCATGGTTTTGGGTGCGGACCGACGCCGATGGATGACGTTGATATATTTTCCATATATCTTACTGTATCAAACACTGACGCTTATTGTTATCTAACCGTTACATGTTATGATTATTTTTATGACAGCAGAAAAATCGGCCAATTTTGAAATCGAAAAAATGTTTGATTTGCTAGACGCGTATGCCAATAAACGTACCGGTGGCGAATGGGAGCACGGACGCATACGCCGAGTGATAGGAAGTAGCGTGATTGACGTCTACCTGCTCAATCATGCCGAATCGCTGATTCACGATTACTTTAATCAAGATACAGATAAAGTTACTTCTGACGATGAACTGGACAACGAACTGGCGATTGAAGACATAGGGCGTTGTCGCACGACCGAAATATCGTTTACAGCCGAGCGCTTGATGCCAGATGAAGATGACGACAATGAAATCTCGACCGTCTATACCGTCGAACTACAAGAAGCTGTGCCGATAGCGGACATAGGTGATGTTCCACCAATGGTTGCCGGACAAGTACAAGAAAAATTGCACGCCGCATATACCCAGCACCTAAAAGAATACGAGAGTACGGTATACGAAAATGACGCAGCTATGACGGATGAGGAATTTGACAGTACGATTTTGCTGAACAAAAGACAGATTTTTACGATAGCCGAATCACAGGAAGCGATTGATTATCGTGTTGAGTTGGGATATGGCGGAGAAACATTCGACGCGCCGACGGGCTACTACGACACAGAAGAAAACGAAACACCGGAAGAAGACATACCCGCTGAATTACTGGCGCATAATCAAATTGTCAATCAAGAAGAGCGGGACATGAATGATTTACAGTTTAATGATATTTTGTTTGGAAGTTACAACGAAAAAATCATTGTCGGACACGCAGAGTCGGCGCGAGCGGCGCAAGTAATGGCGCTGCTAAGTTTGTTGGAGTATGGCAAGGTGACGAATGAGGAAGAAACGAAAGCGATTAGAGAGTTGATGTAGTAGGAGACTGCCTAATTAAATTTTCTTATGCATACCAAAGTAAAAAGAGACCAAACGGTCTCTTTTTACTTTGGTACAGATGAGAGGACTTGAACCTCCACGTCCCGAAGGACACTAGCACCTGAAGCTAGCGCGTCTACCAATTCCGCCACATCTGCATATATATTAGTGCAATGTATCACGATAGCCTCTCACGAGTTAGAAAACTACGTGCGCGTCTACTATAAATTTGCGTTTACCGCAGCCGCCACATCGACACGACTTATTGAGGTACGGTAGTTTATTGTCGTTTTCGGACTGCACTTTTTATGCGCAGCCGTCTACGATTATCATAGGGGCCGTGTGCTTCGTTATAATAACGGTTTACAGAGTGGTTTTCAAGGCTTAGTTGTATAGTCCGTGCTGACTAAATGCTGCCATGTCGTAATTGGCGCGTAGCTGGGCTACCAATTGACGCAGTTCGACTGTTTGTTTGACGCCAGGGTTCAGAATGCCGTGTGAATCAAAAACATTCTTGATTGCAGCGAACAACTTTATAACGTCATCGTCCAGTTGTTTATGTGCAAATTTTGCTTTAACGCGTCCCTCACCTGCCTCGCCAATCAAATGACCGCCGTGATGATCGACGACGTTGGCATATTCATCTAATAGTTTGAATATTTTTTGTTTATCACCAACTTTGTGCAGCTGCAAAACCGGTCGCGTATACACCGTACCGTCAAGTGACCGGCTGTGGAGCGGTAAAGCAACCCGATGTTTGGTCGCAAGTGCGTTAATAGCTGATTGAAAATCTTCAAATCGTTCTTTTGGAACGTACGCGCCCTCGACGAGTGGTGGCGCAGACGTATCTTTGCCAGCGGGTGCTAGTGAATAAGCGGTTACTTCGCGAATAGCTAACAATTGTTCGGCTTCTTGGCCATCGGCACTGACTATTTGTGCTTCGATGTCACCGATAACTTTACGTACTTTTTTGATTTTGTGTTGACGAGTTCTTTCGCTAAAATCGTCAAATCCCACAAGAATGACTGCTTCTAAAAGTCCATCAATAGATTTGTAAAAATCATACTTTTTGCCTTGTTTTGCTGCTTCAGTAAATAGGCTACCGTCAAAATATTCCAGCACAGTCGGCGTCAAAGCATTCAGTTTGTCTAATACGTCACGCGCCACTTCTTTGTCAGTAAAGGCAATGGCAGCAACTGACTGCTGCGAACTCATGAATTGCGCTTTCATAATCATCTCCGACACAATACCTAGCGTTCCCTGACTGCCAATAATCAGTGGTGTCAGATCGAATGATCCGTCTTTTTGTTTAACCTTTGCAATCGACGAGTAGCCAACATTGTCGCGAACATCATCCGTAAAGTTATCGGCGATCAGCTGTTTATTGTCTTCGATCAAATTATCCAAATTACGGTAAATTTCACCCTCGAACGTCTGCAAGCCTTTTTTCTTACTCAATTCGCGTTTACTAAGTCGTTCCGTCTGCAAAACATCACCATTCGCAAGTATAACCTCTAGTTGGTGCACCCACTCGCTAGTATCGCCATAGCGGCCAGATAGCGGCCCGCTGGCATTATTCATCACGGCGCCACCAAGGGTGCTATATTCAGCCGACACCGGCAATGACGGGATCGCCATACCGTGTAGCGCTAACGCATCATTAACTGCTTTGGCGTTGGCACCAGGTTGGACACGAATAAGCTTTTGTTTGCTGTCAAATTCGAAAATACGGTTCATGTGTGCGGGTAACGCCAGCACAATGCCTTTACCAATTGCTGCGCCCGTTTGATCAGTCCCGCTACCGCGTGCAGTCAGTGGCAATACGTGGCCCTTTTCGGCAAGCTGATAGGCAAAACGCGCGACTTTACGAATATCATTCGTCACACGTGGATAGACGACCATTTCTGGTGTCATTTCAAGCACGCTTGCATCCGTACTCATCGCTTTTAGAATGGCGGGGTTGGTCGACACCTCACCTAATATATGTTCTTGAAGATAGCCAGCAACTTTACTCATAAGTCTCCCTCTGTCATTTGTTCTATGATAGCACAAGCATGACGGGATGTGAGCGAAATAGTCAACCCCTAGAGGTGACCAACAATAAAAAATACCCACAAAGCTTTATTTTTATCCCGTATTTTGCTATAGTTACTGGGTATCTATATAGATAAGTACAAGTGGTAACCTACTAATAATGTAGACGCATCATAAGCAACCATTTTTGGTGGCTGCGTGAAACGCAAATTAATAGTAGACACGCAGCGTGTAGACTTCTAAAACAACAATAGATCTACGCAATACAGTGCACTAAAAAGTTATGCGCGAGTGGTGGAATTGGTAGACACGCTAGCCTTAGGAGCTAGTGCCTTCGGGCGTGGAGGTTCAAGTCCTCTCTCGCGTACCAAATTGAAAAGCAGGTCGGCTGGCCTGCTTTTCAATTTGGTATCGTGATAGAATTTTAACTTTCACCCTGGGCGTGGAGGCGAAAACTGCCAGTGGCAGTTTGAGGGAAACTTTCCGATGGCAACTGGTTTGCCAATCGTGAAATTTCGTTGGCCAGAGGAACGTAACCAAGTTCTCTCTTGTGTAATGCAGCACAATTTTGACAATCCACTCCCTTGCATTCATTCCCATTCCCTGTTACTATAAATCTATAACAGTCCTACGTTATGATCGCACTCCCCGACAGCAATGCCGGGGAGCTGCTTTTTTATTCGGTAAATAAATTAAATGTGTTGTCTGACTCTTTGTTTTCTGGTTGGTTATTAAATTCCCGAATAGATACATCGTCACATGGCCGAATACCGTTATTGAAGCAAAACTCGTAACGGGCCTGCCATCGATTATCATTGATACTTTGTTGCATGTCCAAATTCGACCAAAGTGATAACGTGTACTGCATTTGCCATACGTTTCCAAGCGCGATAAGCGCTAAAAAGAATGCCGCCACTGCAATAACAGATGTCGCGCTTGGTTTATTGAATCGTCGTGATTTATTTTTTAATTTAGTCATAATCTGACTTTAGCATAACCGCAAAATAAAAAAGACACCTTTTTAGGCATCTCGGCGGTAAAAGGTGAGGTATGCATTTCCATAACTACGATTGTCCACCACAACAACTCCGGTTTTGGTTGGTACCTCACCCCTACCTGGATGTGATAATACCATAAGACCGCCCGGCTTTAATAGGTCGAAAATACGCTCAACTGTGGAAAACTGCACGTCGTAGTAGGGTGGATCGGCGAAAATAATGTCGAATAATTTTGGATTTTTAGTACCAAGCCAACTTGAAACAGTTGTGCGAATAATCGTTGATTGCTCCTGTACACCAATAGATGCGACGTTGCGTGTCAGATAGCGCTGTGCCGTACGGTCGCGATCAACAAACGTGACTGATTTTGCCCCACGACTAAGTGCTTCTAAACCAATTGCCCCTGTACCCGCAAACACGTCTAATACCTCGGCATCAGTTATTTCGCTTGCCAAGCTATTAAATAGCGCATTACGAATACGCTCACTCATCGGATGAGTCCGACGGTTTTTTGGCGCAGCAATTTGCTGGCCACCATAGTACCCGCCGATAATCCGGATGTTCATCTACTTTTTCTCCGCCAGAATAACTGCTTGATACCAGGCTAGTGTGACGGCTTTGATAATTTCGGGAACAAGCGCCCTTTTCGTCTGATTTGCCAGGTGCCTGGTCCACCCTAGCCTGCTAAACTCTTCGTACATTTTCATTTCAGCAACTTTCTGAAGAATACTATCAAAAACCGTTTCGTACCCATCGCGTCGAACACGAGCAAAATCTTTTGCCAGAGGTGTTGTTTGTTCAAACTTTAGCCCCGCAATTGTTGATGCGACACCTAGTTCAAACCCTAAGTGTGTCGTCATCACTCCCTTGACACCCCAATACTCCCAGTTATTTTTTATTTGATGACGGCGATTTGTACCAGGAAGCACTAATTTGTCCTTGGTTGTAATGCGCGTTTCGATACTTGCCCCACCTCGTAGTTCTTCTAATTTTGCCTCCAAAGGATAGTGATGGGCTGGAGTCAGACCGTCAGTAATCGCATGAGCCATCCAGGCGGCCTCGAACGCTGCACGTTCATTATTACCCTGCGCCAGTGCTTGCGACATGTTATGAATATGGTCATTAATCATACCTATGAGCGCCCGGTCGTGAGTGTTATTAGGGTCAATGTAGTGCCACGGCTCGTCCTTAGCCGGGCTTTTACGTTTTATGCCATCTGGACCATTCAGGCCTTCGAAATGGAGCACATCGTGTGTCGTCGGAAAATGGAGCGATTTCGGAACATGCGCTTTAATATGACGGTGCGCAACACGGTCAATTTTTTGGTGCACGCCCATCACACGTCCCGATTTGGTACGAAATGTTGTTCCAGAATACATATTTATGGCTCTGCTTTACGAGAAAAACCTAGCGGTTTTTCATCGCGCCCGGTGTCGAAATAAATTCGCCAGATGGGCTGCACTTTCCCTTGTTTTAATTAATTTAACGTTGTCAGCCGCTGATATTGTTCGACTTGCGCGGCTAATTGCTTATATTGTAACAGATTACCGCTGGACGTCGCGAACCACTTGGCTTGTTTTTGTACCCGAGCAATCAATTTTGTGTCTGATAACGAGGCGATCTGCAGGTTAAGTGCGCCATGTTGCGACCGACCATAAATTTCGCCAGGACCACGTAATTTTAAATCAACTTCGGCCAAATAAAACCCATCGTTTGACTTTTCGATTTCTTTTAGTCGTTGCGATGGTTTACTGCTGTCACTCATGACCAAATAACAATAGCTTTGGTGTGATGACCGCCCCACGCGACCGCGTAGCTGGTGCAACTGACTTAAACCGAATCGATCGGCGTTTTCGATAATCATGACGGTCGCGTTTGGTACATCTACGCCCACCTCGACGACGGTGGTGCTGACTAAAATATCCAGTTTGCCATCAGTAAATTGTTGCATCACCGCTTCTTTTTCATCGGACTTTAATTTACCGTGTAGTAACCCGATTTTGCGGTGTTTAAAAATAGAATTTTGCAATTTCACATATTCAGCCTGAACGCTTTTTATTTCGTTATCTGGATTATCATCAATCAAACTACAGATAATGTAGCCTTGGCGGCCGACTGCAATCTGCGCATCAAACTGTTGGTATAACTGCGCCTGACTATTTGGTGACCAGATTTTTGTTTCTATCGGTTTACGACCCTTTGGCAGCTCATTAATAATACTAACGTCTAATTCGCCGTAAACAGTCAGCGCCAAACTACGCGGAATAGGTGTAGCCGTCATCGCTAGTAAATGAGGCATGTGCTGAGACTTTTTGAGTAATTCCTGACGCTGTTTGACGCCAAAACGATGTTGTTCGTCAATCACCACAAAACCTAATTTATGAAATTGAACGGTTTCTTGGATAAGTGCGTGAGTACCGACCACTACATCGACACTACCGGCTGCAATTTGTTCGTATAGCGTTTTTCGGGCAGCGCCTTTAACACCGCCGGTCAATAATCCGACAGTCACACCAAATGGCTGCAATAATTCGCTCAGCGTTTCGGCGTGCTGCGACGCAAGTATTTCGGTCGGCGCCATTAATGCTGTTTGAAAGCCGGCTGCTGCCGCTTGGCGGGCTGCCAACCCCGCAACGACCGTTTTACCCGACCCAACATCACCCTGCAACAGGCGGTTCATCGGGGCTTGTCGTTCAAAATCCTGAATAACTTCCCAAGCGGCGCGTCGCTGTGCCCCAGTCAAATCGAATGGTAATTGCTTTACAAAATCTTTTACGACAGATTGATCAAATGGAATATGCCAGCCGGTAAGTTTGGCGTTATCCTGTCGGTTTAACTGACTGGCAAGTAATAGTTGAAATAATTCTTCAAACGCCAATCGTTCGCGCGCCTGTTGAATATCCGCACTGGTTTTTGGAAAATGCACGCCTAGCATCGCATCGGCACGCGATAGTAACCTTTCGCTGGCCACAATCTCTGGCGGCAAGGTTTCGGGCAGCATCGTCATCAGTGGCCGTAATTCGGCTAAAATTTTGCGAACTAGTTGGCTTTTTAAACCTTTGATCGAGCGATAAACTGGCAGCAACCGATCAGTTTGGACAGGCATATCACTCACTTTTTCGGCACTGGGGTTAGTCAATTGATATTTATTATAGTTAAATTCAAATTCCCCCGAAAAATAAAATTCGTCGTCCGCTTTGGCAAGTTGTGTTGTGCGATACGGCTGATTAAACCAGACGGCTTGCAGTTTGCCGCTATCATCAACCAACGTTGCCGTTGTAATACGCAAACCGCGTCGCACTGGACGCGTGGCGATCTTTTCGCAGCGAGCTTTAATCGTCGTTTTACCCGGATGAATATCGGCAATATTAACAACTTCGGAAAAATCTTCATGAGTCCTCGGCAAAAAATGAATTAAATCGCCAACCGTATACAAACCAGCCGCAGCAAATTGCTCGGCAGTCTTCACCCCAACCCCTTTTACTTTTTCCAGCGATGTCACTAAATTCATATGTTTATTGTAGCAGTCGTATCAACGCAAGTAATGTTACGACGGCTGATTATGAAGTGCGAACGAGTGCGAAGCTGTTCTTTCCCTTTTTTAGTAGCGATACCTCAACTAGTTGTCGGTCGTCGACGACCTTTTGACCATTAACCGAAATTGCTCCGCCAACAATTAACCGGCGCGCCTCGCCGTTGCTGCTGGCTAGCTGTGCTTCGACTAAACTTTCGACGATCGTTTTACCAGTATTTACTACTGGAATCTCTTCAGCTAATGCGTCTAGATCAGCCTGGCTAAGGTCGCTGAATTGACGTGAGCCGAATAACACTTCGGTGACGCGTTCGACAGATTCGCGGCGTTCTTTGCCGTGTACCAAATCAGTTAACTCTCGCGCCAAAGTCTTTTGCGCAATACGCGCGCCAGGATTAGCGGCATGATTTTCGGTGATGGTGTCGATATCGTCTTTACCGAGTAATGTAAACAGTTTCAGATATTCAACCGCACCCTCATCATCAGCATTCAGCCAAAATTGATAAAATTTATAAATACTAGTTTTTGATGGGTCAAGCCAGACTGCGCCGCCCTCTGACTTGCCAAATTTTTTTCCAGTCGCTTTGTTAATTACCAGCGGGGCGGTCATCGCATGTACGATGTCACCCTCTTTTTTACGTATCAACTCAACGCCCGATAAAATATTACCCCATTGGTCGCTACCACCAATTTGTAGATTAACTCCATGATTGTTATGCAGGTGCCAGTAATCATAACCCTGTAATAATGTATAGCTAAATTCTGCATAGCTAATACCACTACCACCCTCACCGATACGTTTGGCGATGTAATCACGCTGGACTAACTGACTCATGCCAAAATGTTTGCCGACGTCGCGTAAAAATTCTAGAATACTGACGTCTTTTAGCCAATCGTAATTATCGACCAGTTCAAAATCTTTACCGCTAAAGAGCCCAGCAACCTGTTGCCCCAGTGCGGCTTTGTTTTCGGCAATTTTTTCTAACGACAGTATCTGCCGTTCATCGTCGCGTCCGCCTGGATCACCGACAATCCCAGTGCCACCACCGACCAACAGCACTACCTTGTGTCCGTGGTCCAAAAAACGGCGCACCATCATATAAACAGCCAAGTGACCAACATGCAAACTGTCAGCCGAAGGGTCTGTTCCTAGATAAAGAGTGTACTGCTGCTCATCCAAATTAGTTGGTGAATCAAATGTCGTTTGATTATAAAAACCACGCCATTGCAGTTCTTCTGATAGCTTCATTTCTGCTCCTTATCTGTTATTTCATTAGTAAGTATAGCAGAAAAACCTGTTAGTCTGACCGAAAACAATGTTATAATGGGAACTAGTAATGCTTAGGGGAAAGATACAACGTGGCTAAGAAACCGAACAAATCGCGTAATATGAACGTGTATTCTAATCTGACGCGCAAGCGAAGGACGCGGAAGGATGCCGAGGCGCGTAAAAAGGCCGAGTACTTAGCGAGCTTGCCAAAACACCCCGTCAAACGATTTTTGCACCGTGTACAACCAAGAAACTTCTTTGGTTACTGGTTTAGTAAACGTGGTGGTATCATGGCGCTAAAAGTCACTGGCGTCGGTATTTTAATGATGGTACTCAGCGTCGGCGCATTGTTTGCCTATTACCGCAAAGACCTCGACTCTATCCGACCTGGCGAAATCAACAAACGGGTTCAGACAACCGTCACAAGGTACGTTGACCGTAACGGGGTTTTGTTGTGGGAAGATAAAGGCAACGGCAACTATAAATTAGTTGTCGACAGCGAAGATATCAGCCCTTATCTGAAAGAAGCGACAATCGCAATCGAAGATCAAGATTTTTATGATCACGGTGGCATTAGCGTCAGTGGTATTATGCGATCGCTTATTAATAATGCCCAGGGTGGCAGTGTTCAGGGCGGATCGACCTTGACGCAACAGCTGGTCAAACAAGTCTTTTTCGCCGAGCAAGCACACAAACGTGGCATTGGCGGCATTCCCCGCAAGATAAAAGAAATGATTTTGTCAGTTGAAGTAGAGCGCATGTATGACAAGGAAAGCATTCTTGCTTTATATCTCAACGAGTCACCCTACGGTGGGCGACGCAACGGGGCTGAGTCAGCCGCACAGACATACTTTGGTATACCCGCAAAAGACTTGACGCTTCCACAAGCGGCACTACTTGCAGCTATCCCAAACCAACCTGGTCTATATGATCCATATAACATTGCTGGCCACGAAGCACTCATTTCGCGCCAGCACAAAGTGTTAAATAGCATGGCGGCACAAGATTATATTACGAAAACAGAGGCCGAAGAAGCCAAGGAATATCCAATCCTCGACAGTATTCTACCTGCTTCCAATCCCTACAAAAATATAAAAGCACCCCACTTCGTACAAATGGTACGTGCGCAGTTAGAACGCGAACTTGGCAAAGCGACGGTTGGCCGCGGTGGCCTGACCGTCAAAACCACGCTGGATATTCGTATTCAAGAACGATTGAAGCAGTCGATGGATGATATGTTTAACTCATCCGTACCTGATTTTGCTGGCTTCACAAATGGTGCCGCCACCGTCGAAGACACCAAAACAGGACAGATCGTTGCCATGATGGGTAGCCGTGACTTTAACTACCCTGGATTTGGCCAAGACAACGCCGCAATGGCATATATCCAACCAGGGTCCACAATCAAACCGTTAGTCTACGCTGAACTTTTCTCTAACCAAGGCAAGGGCAAAGCAAACTACGGTAGTGGTTCTATCCTCGCGGATGACAGTTCTATGGATGAAATTTACGGTGCAGAATTAAAAAATGCCGATGGCCGATACATGGGCGCGATTGATATACGTAAATCGTTGGCACTGTCTCGCAATATCCCTGCCGTCAAAGCGATGCATATTGCCGGCATTAAACCAACTCTAGAAACGATTCGTGCGCTGGGTGACATTAACTACTGTACTCAGGGAGCCGATGCTCAGGCCGGGCTTTCCGCAGCTATTGGTGGGTGTGGAACCCGTCAAGTCGAGCATGTCAATGCATTTGCCTCGCTAGCACGCATGGGCGTATATAAACCCGTCAGCACTATACTCGAAGTAAAAAATAGCCAAGGCGAAGTAATTAAAAAATACAAAGACGAAAGTAAGCAAGTTATCGACCCACAAGTTGCCTATATTCTTGCTGATATCCTAAGCGACGATAGCGCCCGTGCTGGTCTGTACGGTAGTCAGTTCTATGGACTGTATATTCCTGGTGTTAAAACGGCTGCAAAGACCGGCACATCAGACAAAGGTGGCAAGCCAAAAGACATTTGGACGATGAGCTATAGTCCGGCACTAACAATGGGTGTCTGGTTTGGCAACCCTGATACACGCGTACTGACAAATGGTAACTCATCCTTACCAGCCAAAATTATCGGTGAAGTCATGGAATACGCCCACAAAGAAGTCTACGCAGCTGAAGACAAGTGGAGTCCTGAAAATGGCGGAAATTGGTACGACCGACCCGAAGGTATTCAGGTGATTAACGGCGAGCTATATCCTTCGTGGTACAGCAAGAACCAAGGCCAAACCAACGCTAAACTGGTCTTTGATAAGGTATCAAAAAAGAAAGCCACGGACTGTACGCCTGATGGTGCTCGTATTGAAATATTTGTCGTCAAATTCACCGATCCAATTACAAAGCGTGTAGGCTACATCACAACAGAAGGCTATGACGCCACCGAGGACGATGACGTCCATAACTGCGACGACAGCAAACCATCCGTTGGTACGATTAGCGCAAGTAATGACGGCGACATCGAAGTAAGCGTCGCACAGGGTGAACACGCAATCAGGGAAGTAGAAATTAGGGTTGGAGGCACGATTATCGCTACCCTTCCAGGTAGTGGCAACACCTATAGAACAAACTACTCGCCAAACGGCGATGAGACCCAAACGATTACCGTCACTGTAACCGACTCCGTCTACTACACGGCGACAAAGAGTCAATCAGCGACATTTAAAGCTGACAATTCTGGCAACAACGACGATGATGACGATTAAGTATTACTACTTACGATAATCTCGTTACAATAAAAATACCATTCCAAACGGAATGGTATTTTGTTATGAATAAAGTATTATTTTTGGTTTTCTACTAAATCAATCAATGCTGCTTCACGTTGGACGGAAGTACGCGGTTTTTGTTGCTGACGACGATTATTGTTATTTGATCGTGGTTTTGGCTGAGATTTTGTATTTTGCGCTTTCTTTGTGCGGCGATCATTCGCATCGCTATGATAAGCCGTTACCTTTTCTGGGGCTTCTTTTGGAGTTGGGCGTGGTTTGTTGATTGGTTTTTTGCCCGAAGGATGCTGTACTTTGGCGGGCTGCTGTCGTTCGACTGGCTTTGCAAACATCATTTTACCTGCGGCTGTTTGCAGGCTACGTATAAACTCGATTTCGATAGTTTGACCAATATTCTTGTTGGCGTGTTCGACGACAACCATCGTTCCGTCAGCGAGGTAACCGACTCCCTGGTGCGCATCTTGTCCTTTTTGTACTAATTCAAGCAACATTTTTTCACCAGGCAAATAAGCCATTCGTAAACTTTGTGCCAATTCGTTAACATTCAATACAGTAATACCTTCGACAACTGCAACTTTGTTCAGGTTGTAGTCGATAGTACAGACCGCAGCACTATGCTTTTTAGCGAGCGTTAGTAAGCGTTCATCGACGCCTTCTTCAGCCTTGCTGCCATCCTGTAATATTTCTACTTTTAAGTGTGGCATTGCTTGCAATTCTTTGACGACATCCAGTCCGTAGCGAGCGCGTGCTCGCTTGTCATGATCGGCGTTATCGGCCAAAAACTGCAATTCGCCAATAACACTCCGAGGAATGACTAGCGTATCGCCGATAAATCCCGACTGCGCGACAGCGATGATACGTCCATCAATTAGTACGGATGTATCAACCAAAATTGGCCGAGCTTGCTTTCGTGACAAATTCTGTCTAGGTAATTTGACGACTAAATAGGTAGCCTCTGCCAAAATCGCCAAAGTAACGACGACTAATAAAATTTCTATTGTTTGCATAATTGTTCTTTCTGATTAATCCCGCTAATCGTTGTGATGACGTACGATAGTTCGTTTTGACTATTGTAAGTAATCTATGAGAGCTTGGCGTAAATTGCCAACTCCTTTGATAAATAAATCTTTTTGCCCACTTTTTGGAGCAATTGCTTGGGTAAAGCCAAGCTTTTTTGCTTCGGCGACACGACGTTCAATACTATGAACACTTCGTATCTCACCGCCCAATCCTACTTCACCAAAGACGACCAGTTCATCGCCTAATCGTTTGCCTGCTGCTGCACTAGCAATTGCTATACAAATCGCCAAATCGGCTGCCGGATCGTTTAGCTTCAGCCCGCCGACGACATTTATATAAATGTCTTTATCCGATAAATTCAATTTTGTCCGTCGTTCTAGTACGGCGATCAAAAGATTAAGTCGGTTCAAGTCAAAACCCGAGGCTGTCCGTTTAGGATACCCGAAACTGGTCGGATTGACAAGCGCTTGAATCTCGACCAGCAGCGGCCTGGTGCCCTCTAACGTTGCCATAACGACTGATCCGTCGGCATTTTGACGTTCGGCAAGCAGTGCAGCAGATGGGTTTTCAACGACACGCAGCCCTTGTTCGTACATTTCAAAAATAGCCGCTTCGTTTGTTGATCCAAATCGGTTTTTAACCGCGCGCACTACTTTAAATCCACCATAACGATCGCCCTCGAACTGCAACACCACGTCAACTAAGTGCTCCAACACTTTTGGACCAGCGATACTTCCTTCTTTAGTGACGTGTCCAACCAACACAACTGCTGCACCAGCTTCTTTGGCAGCCCGGATAATCACGTTACTACTATTGGTAATTTGACTGACCGTTCCAGGTGCAGAAGTAATTTCGTCTAAACTAAGCGTTTGAATCGAATCAATAACCACTAATTTGTACGCGCCTGATCGAATGGTTGCCGCTATATCGTCAGCGCTTGTACTGGCAACAAAGTGCAGTTGTTCGCGGGTATTTGCGCCTAGCCGTTCGGCGCGCAACTTGACTTGACTGGCTGATTCTTCGCCACTTGCATATAGCACAGGCTGCACTTTACCAATTTCGCTTGCTACCTGCAAAAGTAGCGTACTTTTACCAATACCTGGCTGACCCGCCATCAACATGACACCGCCTGGCAAAATACCACCACCTAGCACCGCGTCTAAGTCGCTGTAGCCAGTCGACATGCGCTTTGCCGTCTCTTCAATCGATATCGATTGCATGGTTTGAGGTTTTAGGACGTTGCCGCTATGAGCACTTTTTGCAACGGCAGACTTACCCTGGCTAGGCGCAACTTGTTCGACCAGGGTATTCCACTCACCACAGTTGTCGCACTTTCCTGTCCATTTAGGGTAGCTTGCACCACAGTTTTGACAGATAAATTGAGTTCTACTTTTAACCATTAGTTTTTATTATACCTTAGGACACGAGTGAATAATGCGCTTGCTGGTTTTTCCGAATAACGATGCGTTTTAGTATGCCACATTATATACTCGGCGACGGCGCTAAACTACTATCGATACTACGATTAAGGGCTTCTGATTCACTGGCAACAAGCAACAGTTCCTCGCGTAGTTCGTTATAGCGTGCTCGGTCGCTACTGATGGCAGCGCGCTGACTATCAAGTGTATTCGCCCGCGCCTCTAACGCAGCACGTTCACTTTCAAACTCTGTTTGTGACGAAAAATCCCCGTTATTTGCCCGTGCATTGAATTGTGCAATGTCCTGGTTTAATTGATTAACGTTACGATTGTAGGCAGCAGAACTGCTTTCAATTGCATCAGCCAGCGCATTTAATTGCCTCGATAATTCTTGGCTGCGAGCTTGCAAAGCCGCAAAGACACTAGCGTACTGTAGATGTAGCTGCACTACTTTACTACGGTCGTTAAAATACCTAGCATAATGCTCTTCTAGTTCTGGACTAATCTTTTTTACTTCTGTACCAATAATCGAGTGGAGTTCATTATAACGCTCGCCTGGTTCGGTCCTCGCATAAAATGCCATACGTTCAGAAAAGTCAGCCGTATCTTTCAACTTGTCATATTCTACCTCTAGCAACTTGTCGAGCTGAGTACGTTCGCTATCGTCCAACCGAATGTACGCAGCATGCAGCATTTCATGTGCCGATGTGACCGCACGAATACCGTCTAACCTTGGATTGGTCACATTATAAATATAAATTTTACGACCATCATAGCATCCCAGTATTGCTGTTCCCTGTTCGATACGTGAACATTCCGTGTTAAACTCCTGCGCGTTTTCTAGTTCTGGTTGACTGGCATAAAACAAAAATTTGCCCGTGTCGCTCATATCAGTCCGCTCGGCAAACGCACTAATCTGATCTGTCGGCTGGTATTGCCACGCGTACACTTGATCAATAATATATTGACGATTAACGAGCAGTAAAAGCGCTACGCCAACCGAAATAAGCGTCACAACCAAACTCGTTACGTAACCGAATGAACTACGCCGTTTCGTGTCTAACATTAACAACTACATTTCCTTTTTGTGCACTGATTTCAAGCACGCTTCCTTTTTCATACTCACCCGACAAAACACCGTCCGCAATTTGATGTTCAACTTCATCCTGAATAGCCCGACGCAGCGGCCGCGCGCCAAACTTTTCGTCATAGCCTTTGTCGATTAATAATCGTTTAGCCGATGATTTGATAACCAAATGAATACCTTTACGGATAAGGCGTTGTTGCAACTCATCAATCAGGTTGTCGAATATTTTACCGATTTCTTTTCGAGTTAGCGCACGGAATGTCACTACTGCATCAAACCGATTAATCAACTCGGGGCGCATCATCTTTGATAGCGCTTCTTTGGCTGCTGTCGCATTTTCATCATGAATAGAATCGAGTTTTTGTGTATCAGATTTGCTGCTGGCGTGGAATCCTAGGCTGGATTCTTTCATCATGCGATCAGCACCAAGGTTGCTGGTTAGAATGATGATGGCGTTTGTAAAGTCGACACTACGGCCCTTTGCATCGGTCAATTTGCCGTCTTCAAGTAGCTGCAGTAACATCTGAAATACTTCAGGATGTGCTTTTTCTATTTCATCAAACAACACGACACTGTAGGGTTGACGACGAATCTTATCGGTCAATTGCCCGCCATCTTCGTAGCCAACATATCCTGCAGGCGCACCCACCAGTCGGCTGCTGGTGTGTCGTTCACCGAACTCACTCATGTCGATTTTAATCAATGCATCGTCACTGCCAAACACTTCGCGGGCTAATACGCGCGCCAGCTCGGTTTTGCCGACACCAGTCGGACCCATAAAGACAAATGACCCGATGGGGCGTTTATTACTAGCGACACCGCTACGACTTCGTCGAATTGCCCGTGACACTTTTTCGACTGCTTCTTTTTGGCCGATAATGTATTTAGCAAGATGTTTTTCAAGCGAACGGAGTAATTTCGCCTCTGACTTTTGGACACGTTTTACAGGTATACCCGTCATGGTTGCAATCGCATGGGCAATATCGTCATCTTTCAATTTGATAGGTGTGTTTTGTTCGTAATCCTGACGCGTTTCATCTAATTTTGCCGTAATCTGACTAATGCGTGTTTTATATAGCGCAGCTCGCTCATAATCTTCACTATTAACTGCGTCTTCCATCTTTTCATTCAGATTTTTTAGTTGTCTGGTCAAATCGCGTAGTTTACTTGGTTTTCGACCGGATTTTACGCGTACCAATGCCGCTGCTTCATCAATTACATCAATTGCTTTATCGGGCATAAATCGCTCGCTGACGTAGCGATCAGCCATATAAACAGCGTCTTCTAGCACTTCGTCGCTCATCGTGACGCCGTGATGACTTTCGTAGTAACTACGGAGTCCTTTAATGATAGCAATCGTATCTTTTAAACTAGGTTCGGGAACAACAATCGTTTGGAAACGTCGTTCCAGGGCGCTGTCTTTTTCGATGTGTTTGCGGTATTCGTCAAGCGTGGTTGCACCAATTAAATGCAGTTCGCCGCGAGCAAGCGCTGGTTTTAACATATTCGCCGCGTCCAATGCACCTTCGGCTGCACCTGCGCCCACTAACAGATGTAACTCATCAATGAAAAGAATCACATTCTTTTGTTGTTTGAGTTCTTCGATTGTCTTTTTGAGTCGTTCTTCAAACTCGCCACGATATTTTGTACCGGCAATCATCGCGGCCAAATCTAATTGCACCACTCGTTTATCGAGTAGATGGTCAGGCACATCTTCGCGGGCAATCCGCTGTGCCAGACCCTCGACAATTGCGGTTTTACCAACGCCTGGTTCACCAATCAGCACCGGATTGTTTTTTGTGCGGCGGCTCAAAATCGTAACCATTCGCTCTTCCTGGCTGTCCCGCCCAATCACAGGGTCTAGTTCGCCGAGTTTGGCTTTTGCGGTCAAATCAATACCAAATGTTTCCAGCATGCCTCCGCGGCCTGTACGCTTTTTAAACGGATTCGTCTGAGTTGTCTCGTTGTCTTGGATCACCGCATGTTGGCGATCAAAAAATTCTTCTAGTTCACTCGTTAGTTCTGCGATATCAATATTCATATCCCGCAGCAACACCGTAGCACGTGCATTCTTTTGGTTTAGAATGCTATATAAAATATGTTCGGTTCCTAAATAATCCTGATGAAACTCTTGTGCAATATCCCACCCCATTTTTAAGGTTAGTTTTGCCGTTTCCGACAACCCTTTGGCGCCAGTGCTCACCACTAAAGTACGTGGTGTTAAATTCAAAGCTAGCTCTGCTCGGTCCAGGGTAATACCAGCATCAGCTAGCACTTTCGCCCCTACTGATGACCCTTGGGCAAGTACACCAAGCAGCAAATGTTCGGTGCCGATATAAGCGCTACCGTACCCACGCGCAATAGCATCCGCGTGTTGCAAACTAACACGTGCATTGTCAGTTAAATGGGATAAAAAATCAGCGAAATCATCTGCCATAATTCTATTATCAATCCTCCTTTGACGTAGCGCAAGCATTCTGCCTGATTTACTCTACTATCTACAAGTATACAGACTGTTTAGCACTCTCGTCAATAGAGTGCTAACATTTTTTCTAAATTAGCTATTTATTGCAAATAGGCGCATAATGGAAACAACGCATGTGGAATACCCCATGAAAGGAATAGTGTATGTCAAAAGATAAAGGCCGCAAAGAGACAAAAAAACCAAAAAAGATTGCGACAGTCTAATGCCACCACTAATGACCATCGAGGAAATCACGACACGGCTTGAGGAATTACAAGCTAATCCAAAAATGGCGACGAAAAGCCTTTACAGCCCTGCGGCGATTGATTATCCCGATAATCAGTTACCGTTTGTTCAAGTACACCTTACCTACCTGCGCAAACACCACCAGGTCAATCCTGCTCATTATCTTTCCAATTTGGAAATCATGATTAAACAGCGTTAAAACCTATCGTTCCGCTGAAATAATAAAAAACCTCCGTTTTTAACAGCGGAGGTTTTATTATTAGCTAAGTATGTCTATTCGTCAGACGATTCCTCGACTGCGTTCATTAGACTATCTTCGATATTTTTACGAGGTTTTGCTTCGGCTGGCTTTTCGCTAGCGGCTTGAGCGGTTTCGATATCTAGCTCGTAACCTGTCAAACGACTTGCCAAGCGAACATTTTGACCACCGCGTCCAATAGCAATTGATTGTTGGTCTTCGTAGACAAACACCTTGGCACGCTTGGCTGCTTCATCGATTTCTACTTTTGCTACTTCAGCTGGGCTGAGTGCGTTGCGGATGAACTGTTCGCTATTTTCGTCGAACGTAATGATGTCGATTTTTTCTTGATCACCAATTTCGTTCATGACTGCCTGTACACGGGTTCCGTGTCCGCCAACAAACGTACCGACTGGATCAACGCCAGGAACAGTCGAAGCGACGGCTAGTTTTGTACGACGACCGGCTTCACGGGCGATTGCTTTTACTTCGACGGCACCAGTTTCGATCTCTGGCACTTCTTGACGGAATAGGTATTCAACAAAGGCTTCGTTGCCGCGCGACAAGATAAGTTGTGGACCGCGGTTATCACGTTCAATATCCTTGATAAAGACCTTGATACGACTACCAATACTATAAAATTCACCTTGAATTTGCTCACTTTGAGGAATAATACCAGTCGCTTTGCCTAAATCAACGCGGATTACGCGCGGTTCAACCCGTTGGACAGTACCATTAACAATCGTACCAATTTTATCTTCATATTCTTCTAGTACAACTTCGCGTTCCGCTTCGCGCAGGCGCTGCAATACCACTTGTTTTGCTGTTTGGGCTGCAACACGACCAAAGCTGATTACCTCGAATTTTTCCTCGATAGTATCACCAATAGCGGCATCTTTTTTGGCTTTTTTTGCATCAGCCAAGCTAATTTCGACGGCATCACTACCGACTTCTTCGACAACTTCACGGGCGACAAAAACATTCGCCGTGCCGTCATTTACATTTAATTCTGCACGAACTTCCTGATCACGTTCGCCGTTATCACGACGCCATGCAGCCGCAATCGCTTGTTCAATAACCGATAATACGATTTCTTCTGGTAGGTTCTTTTCTTCAGCGATAGTGCGAACTGCTAAAGTCAGCTGCTTAATATTGATATCTTCCATGAGTTTTATCTCCTTTTTATGAAAAAATCCGACCTGGCGGCCGGAACAATGTACTTCGTATAGTATACCACTCGTAACAGCCTGTCGCAAGTTTATTTAACAACCCGCTCTTTTACCGATACGAACGGATTGTCGGTAATATAAAAACGCCATCGCACGTCTTTGGCTTTGCTAATGCCTATGCGGGTCGTCCTGGTTATTTTATTTTGCGACAAAGCAGGCTGCATGCGCAATCGCAGCGGTGAGCGTTTTAAATCATGCCCATTCATGCGTAAATCGATGCCCAATGCTTGGCAAAGTTTTGCTGGGCCGTTCGTCACTTCGATACCAGTTTTGCCACCACGTCGTTCTGCTAGCTTTTCGTGGCCGTCTAGCGGCTCGACTGCACGAATCAGTGCGCCGGCACCATATCCCGCTTCTCCGACCACTATATTGCAGCAATAGTGCATGCCATAGGTGAAATAAATATAGGTATGAGCCGCTGGACCAAACATCGTTTCTACCCGTGGTGTTCGGCCATTATAGCTGTGGCTGGCGGCATCTGTTTGATCATACGCTTCGGTCTCGACGATTCTTACACGTACTGTCTGTCCATCAATTTCACGTTCTAATACACAGCCGAGCAATCGTTGTGCCGCCGTACCAACGTCAGTTTTTAAAACAGCAAAGTCGTCTGGAACTACTCTTTGGGGTGCCACGAATCGTCATCGCCTTTTTCGTATTTACTTTTTACCGCCGACCACGCCACACGGTGCGCGGTTTCTTCACGGTCGGCATCACCGCGTCGATCCTCTGGGTCATCATACTGATCGTAGGCGCTGTTAAACGCTTCTTTATAGATAGCTTGGGCATGTTCAGGGAGAACATTTTTAACGCTGTCCGGTAGTTCACTTGTGTTGTTATATGGCATACCAAACTCCTTTCGGCAGCTTATTGCTTATTTTTACTACAGTAACATCGCTCCGCCGAGCAAACGTTTTCTCTCTGACTCTAACTTATCGATTTGCTTTTTGTGGTCGGCCTCTAATTTTTCGATCTCATCTTTAATCTGATTTGCTTGGCGAATGTTATCGCTTGCATTGCTGTGTAATGATTGTGCTCTCATATTCAGATTTTCGGCTTCTTGCGCCAATTGATCGGCTTGTCGTTTTTCAACGTCTGCCCGCCGTTCGTCGCCATCATTAGCATGTGCCTCAGCGTTCTGCTCGTAACGTTGCGCTAACTGCTGTTCACTTTGGGCCTTGGCTTCTAATTTTCGCGCTTCATCTTCTTGTTGTTGTGCGTCCATATCTACCTCCCTTCACATATCTATTTTACACCCTTCAGTGGTTCGTATAAAATGTCGATCCATAGTACACTATAGACATGAATGATCAAACGACCCCGCTTGAGGGCACAAAATTAGCAAACTTCGAACCTATATCATCAGTTACAGAATTACAAATTATCGACGTTGTCGAGGGGACGGGCGAAACTGTTCCTGAAAACGCGACTATTACTGCGCACTACACCGGCGCGCTATGTAGCGATGGCACCATTTTCCAAAGCTCACACGATTTTGGCGACCCGATTACTTTTGGACTTAATCAAGTTATCGCCGGTTGGACAAAAGGTGTTCCGGGTATGAAAGTTGGTGGTGCTCGCCGTTTAGTTATTCCGTCAGGTATGGCATATGGTTCAGTTCGTGCTGCAGCTAATATTCCACCAAACTCTGATTTAGTTTTTGATATCGAACTTGTTTCGCTGTCATAAGTCGCTGATTTCTCTGTTATAATCACGTTATGCTTACTCAATTAATTCAGATTAGCGGATCACTTATGATCCTTATTGCTTTTCTGTTACTACAAACCAACAAATTTTCAGTAGATTCGTGGAAATACTTGATAATTAATTTTATTGGCGCTAGCGTGCTGGCAGTCAACGCATTTATTGAACAACAATGGGGATTTTTGCTACTTGAAGTAGTCTGGGCGTTAGTATCAATTACCGCACTTGGTAAAGTATTTTTGCGTCGCAAAAAACAAATTGTATAGTTATTAAAATTAATTTATATATCAATCTGTAAAACATTACCAGTCGTTTCTCAGTTTTATATAAACATAAATACATTGTTTACAAATCGTTCGTTAAAGATTATGATAAAGACACCGAAGACAAACATCGTTTGATAAAAAGTATAGATAAATTCATAAGGAGGTAGATTATGAAAAAACTATCACAAACTTTAGCGGTGTTTGCACTTATTGTCGCACCATTTGCGGTCAGCGGAAACGCATCTGCACAAGACCACACAATTAGCAACACTGGCCCAGGATCTGACAATTCAATTGTCGTCGAAGAAGAGTATACCTGTGAAGTTGCTAATGAAAACGAAGTCACAATTAATAACGAAAACTTACAAGTTGCCGATTCGGGTGATGCAGAGTCAGAAGATTCGACAACCGCCGGAGACGCTCGAACAGGTACAGCGACAAACAGTAATGGCACTGTCTTTGAGGTAGAGATTACAAATGATACATGTGAAGTCGTTACTGCGACAGTGCCGACACCGGTAACTCCACAAGAAGACAAGGAAACACCAGTCGTGCCAGGTCAAGGGGCAACAACCCCACCTTCAACCCCTGTGACACCCGTAGCGGCGCCTCAGGCAGCAGCACCAGAAGTTTTGCCAAACACTAGCGCAAGTTCAGCTATTGCCTATATAGTAGCGGGAGTTTCAGCTCTTGCGACCACCGTACTTGGTTCTCGTTTTGCCGTCAGCACCTATAGCCGATTAAAGTCATAACGATACCGTAAAGTACGTTTACTATGTCACTGCGTATCGGCGAAAAAGTAAAATTTTATAGCTTGATTGGATTTTTCAACCTAGCTATCGGTGTGATGTTTTATGTCATAAACATCACACCGGCGCCGGTACTTGCCAGTGTCCCACCGCCAAAACCGCCAGTCGTCGTTCAAGCCATACCAGCCACCAAAGGCATCCCCACCCGAGTTATTATACCCAGTTTAACAATTAATTTACCCGTTGGTATTGGCACATACAACCAAGCAAACGACAGCTGGACACTTGATACGACCAAAGCTTACTTTGCCGATTCATCAATGCCTGTCAACAACAGCAACGGCACAACGCTCATATACGGCCATGCCCAATCACCCGTCTTTGCCACGCTACCGCAAATTAAAACGGGTGCAACTGCACAGATACACACCGACACTGGCTATGTATTCCATTATCGCTACATCGCTACGCAAACAGTCGAACCAAATAATACCACCGTTTTTACGTCAAGCGGACCGCCAAAACTAGTACTTCAAACGTGTACGGGTAATTGGAGTGAGTACCGCGCATTATTTTCCTTTAAATTAGAATCGATAGAACAATTATGATTGAAACCTTACTAATCCAATTATCCGTAGCGCTACTGGGTGCAAGCATTGTTGCTGGTGTCACCATAATACTTACAGCAACCTGGTATGATCTGCGCGGAGTAGCCCGCCGTCAATCATGGCAAACCATCGCCGCGACGCTGCGCAAACCACGCCAGCCACATATTGCGGTCATGGTATATGCGCATAATAATGCGACAACTATTCAGGATTGTCTGCGCAGTATCAGCTGCAGTCGATATAAAAATTATCATGTCATGGTCGTTGATAACGTCTCCACCGATACTACTAAGCAAGCCGTTCTTCACTACCAACGAAAACGTACAAAGAAATCTGTGTCATTGTATGCGAAACGTAAGACAACCGACCGGCTGACGGCACTTCGCCTGGGGTACAAAAAAACTCAACCAAATGATTTAGTATTTATCCTCGACGCCACCGATACGATAACACCGAATTTGTTAAAAGATGCGGCCACACGTTTTGTGGCTAATAATCGTTTAGATGCACTTCGACTACAACATTATAACGATGCCGATATAAATCTTTCACTCCTCGTTTATCAATTTATGCTGCTGAGTACAAACCTGTATAACAAAGCTATCTCGCCGTTATCTTTATCTATCCGTCCGTCTGACATAGGTGATGCAGGTATATTCCTACGAAGTACGATTTTTAAAAATAAAACACTTCCAACAAAGCTATCTTCTTGTTATGCAAGCGACCTGCTATTTACCCGAACCGAGTCTGTCGCTACTTCGTTAACAATTCCCACAACAAATAAACAAAAAGGCGCTCAGCGTCATCGACGTAATGTGCCCACTATCATTGGCGCGTCATTCTTGCTACTTGTTGCGATTACTATGACCTATTTCTTTTACACCGCCGCGACATTACAAAGTCATATACTACTCACCCTCAGCTGGCTAGTCGTTAGTTTGTGGTTATTCACCGCCACCTGGTCAAACGATCAAATGACTATGTCTAAAAAAATTGAATTAACGTTTTGTATACCAGTAATGTATATCCTGCTTTATGTGCAACTCGCTGTCCAGATTTTTACAATGTTGGTCCGCACACTACCCTCCGCCACCAAACTAAAGCTCACTCTACAGCGTAGCATCATGAATTTTCACAACAATATATACTCAACACGTTAGCATTGGCTGCATAGTACAGTTATACCGTGTATAATTGACAGTGCTAGGGATTACTGGCGTACCTATTAAATTGGAGGTGGTGACCGTGGCATCACGGAAACCGGCGAAGCGCATTGGCACACCGGACAGCGCTATCACAAATTTTGAAGCGTTCAACGCAGATTTAAGCAGTGCAATCAAGCAACTGCATCGGGTGACCCGAAATGAACAGACGAGGCAACGTCGTCATATCGCCGTCGACAAAGAAATCGACGCGCGCAACGTGGCAATCAACGAAATGCTCGATCCATTGCTCGACAGGGTGTTTACCTACACTGTTGAACATTGGGACGAACTTGCGCCGCGCCAGTCGCCCGAAAACGCAAAGCTTAATGCGGTCACGTTCAAACGGCACATCGACAAAATTGGCACAAAGAGCGCTAACGAAAAGGAAGTCATCGCCTATCTGAGGAATATTCAGAATAGTGATATGATGATTACCTTGCGGAAAGTTCTGGGTGACGAGGTTGCCGACGAACTTGTGTCTCGACTGAAAGTACTGGTGACGCGAAAAATCGTCTCGGTACTTGATTCTGAAACACTAAAGGAAATCGTCAAAGAGCAGCCCCTGCTTACCATTCCTGGTTTTAACATCGACTACAACAACACGCTGACAATGGTGGTACATCAAAGCGCCACCGAAAAGCGCAAAGGCAAACCGCCAATCAAAGAAGTACGTTCGCTACCAAATCCCTAACCGCCCGGGCGGCTACCAAGACACTGGCATGTCGCATGACATGACGAGACACTTGATAGCCGCCCTTTATCATTTCAAATTCATTATGACGACGGTAATGGCTGTCCGGGACATTTTGTTAATACGCGTGTCATTGCTTGCTTTTCGGCTAACGTCACCCACAAGTCATACTTTGCTTTGACAGCGATTTGCCGGGCCACGTACTGGCAGCGAAACGCTTTGTTTGCCGGTAGCCAAGTTGCCGCATCGCCATCAGATTTTTGTTGATTAGCTGGCCCATCGACTGCCAATAGCTCGAGTGGATCATTCGCAAACTGTTCGCGTTTCTCGGTGCTTAGCGCCTGCGCTCCTGTCTGCCATGCGTTACTTAATGCTACTACGTGATCGATCTGTACGTCCTGGCTGCTAGTCGAACCACGTGTAAAACTAATTGTTTTGCTTGTATACGGATCGACAAGCATTCCACTTTGCACCCTGCATGAATCGTCAATGCGCGTGTCTGTTAAATCTCGATGTAAAATAATATTCCGCATGTCACACCCCTGCTGAATTGCCCAACCATTACCAAACTGACTGCGCGAATAGTCTGTTCGTGGCGCACGACCTTTTACGTCCAACTTCGCTAATACACGCGCCGCATCACCCGTCGCCGATTGGTTTTCTGTAGTCTGAATAGGTTGTTGAGCCACGTATGATTGATATAAATCAGGATTTACCAGTAATGTCATCGCAAAGCTAATGAGCGCAACTATAACAAGTATCGTTCGTCTAACTTTGTGCGCACGTTTCATAAACTTATTATACCTTTGTTATAATAGTAGCAACGAAAGAAAAATATGAACTTGTTCATATTTGACCGAGTGCGACCTATTTCAGCGAGTGCTATACTAGATATATGAATACAGTATCCCGACTCATCCAGCAATTTATTCCTGATCACTATCAGCTTTCACTTCATCTCAACCGAACCGAACGAACCTTTAATGGTACTGTGACAATTAACGGCAGCACGGTAGCGGACGCAAACAACATTGTCGTTCACGCCAAACAATTACAAATTGAATCGGTCATCCTAGATGGCAAAGCAGCCGAATTCACCGAAGGAACGAATGACGAGCTTACAATTAGTCATCCAGATATCACTACAGGCAAGCATATCGTAGTGATTACGTTTAGCGGCACCATTACTGACGCGATGCATGGTTTGTACCCTTGTTACTACGAACATGATGGTACTAAAAAAGAACTTCTTGCTACTCAATTCGAGAGCCATCATGCCCGCGAAGTTTTTCCGTGTATTGATGAGCCCGAAGCAAAAGCTACGTTTGACGTGACCCTCACTACTGAACAAGACGTCACTGTCCTCGGCAATATGCCGATCAAACAGCAGAACGTCCAGAATGATAAACTTGTTACCAGTTTTGACACGACACCACGTATGAGCACCTACCTGCTTGCTTGGGTGACTGGCGACCTGCACCGCAAAACGGCAACCACAAAAGGCGGTGTCGAAGTAAATGTGTGGGCCACACCAGCACAACCCGCCAATAGTTTGGATTTTGCCCTAGATATCGCGACGCGTACGATTGATTTTTTTGACGAATACTTTGATACCAAATATCCATTACCAAAATCTGATCACATCGCGCTGCCAGATTTTAGCAGCGGCGCTATGGAAAACTGGGGATTAATTACCTACCGCGAAGTCGCGTTACTGGCCGACCCAGCAACCACCAGCATCAGCAGCAAACATTACATCGCAACAGTCATCGCCCACGAACTAAGCCATCAGTGGTTTGGCAACTTGGTAACGATGGAGTGGTGGAATAACCTATGGCTGAACGAAAGTTTTGCCACGCTAATGGAATACATCGCTATTGACGCGCTCCATCCCGAATGGGATATCTGGCTTGATTTTTCGACTGCCGAAAGCATTATGGCATTGCGCCGCGACGCAATCGACGGGGTACAATCCGTCCAAGTCGACGTTCATCACCCAGACGAAATTAGTACCCTGTTCGACGGTGCAATCGTTTATGCCAAAGGTGCGCGCTTGCTGCGCATGCTGCAACAATACATCGGTCACGAAGCCTTTCAGACAGGCTTAAAAGATTACTTTGCCAAACACGCCTATCACAACACCACGCAAAATGATTTGTGGCAAGCGTTAACGGCAGCAAGCGGCAAAGATATCGCTCATTTTATGAATACTTGGATTTCACAATCAGGCTACCCAGTCGTTACCGCAACGCAAGACGGCGATTCAATATACCTATCGCAAAAGCAATTCTTTGTCGGCCCACACGAATCATCAGATAAATTATGGCCAATCCCGCTTAATGCATCTGACGATACCATGTCAGAAATATTAGATACCAACGAAGCAAACGTTACGCACGTTTCTGCGAATTCACTGCGACTAAACGTCGGTGATACGGCTCATTTTATAACTCATTACGACAACGATTTACTCGCTCGATTGATTGATGAAATTCACGCTGGCACAATGACGCCACTCGATCGGTTGCAGCTACTGAACGAACAGACACTACTCGCGCGCGGCGGTATCATCACCAGCGCCACGCTTATTCCGCTACTTGATGCGTATAAAGACGAGCAGACTGAAGCGGTATGGGATATTATTGCTATGACTATTGGAGAGTTAAAAAAGTTTGTCGAAAATGACGACGTTAGCGAGAAACAACTACGCGCCTTGTCAGCAAAACTTGCACACAATCAATACGAACGTCTAGGATGGTACGCAGCCGACACCGAACCAGAAACCGACACCAAGCTACGTCCAGCAATTATTGGTTTGGTGCTATATGGCGAACATAATGATGCGATTCAGACAGCGATTGATTTATACCGTTCAACACCGCTGGAACAACTCGACCCCGAACTTCGCGCACTGATTATTGGCGCTGCTGTTCGTCACGGTAACGACAATTCGATTATCGATGATTTAAAGACGGCTTATAAAGCATCGTCATCAGCCGAACTGCAACAAGATATCGCTAGCGGAATTACATCATCGCGAGACGCAGATAAAATCAAACAAGTACTGGCGCTGATTAAAGACGAATCAGTTGTCCGCCCCCAAGATGCTGCGCGTTGGTTTGTCTGGACAATTCGTAGCCGCGACGGACGCGCCCTTGCCTGGCAGTGGCTACGCGACAACTGGCAATGGGTCGAAAAAACCTTTGGTGGCGATAAAAGCTACGATGACTATCCACGCTACGCTGCTAGTAGTTTAGTCACCCGTCAACAACTTGATGAATACCGTGCATTCTTTACGCCTATGAAAGACGTCGTTGCATTATCACGCGTCATCAGCATGGGTCTAAGCGAAATCGAAGGCCGCGTGGAACTAATCGAACGTGACAGCGCCGCGGTTCGCGCTGCCCTAGCCAAGCTTTAAAAAATCACGGACATGCGGCGGCTGTCCGCTGACATCGATTGCCGCTAACCGTAAATCATAATTTTGTAAATTATTTTTTAACACATAATACTCAGCCGCGAACTTCATTTGTCGCTGCTTTTTAGCTGTTACCGCTGCCAATCCACCACCCTGATCATCTTTTTTACGATATTTTACCTCGGTAAAATAAACCGTTCCCTTATGATGAGATATAATGTCAATTTCACAGTATTTTGTTTTCCAGTTACGATCAATGATTTCGTGCCCTTCGCGCACCAAGTAGTTGGCCGCTTCGTCTTCTCCAGCATCACCGATTTGCTTGGTCGTAACTTGCGCACGGGTGGCGACGAGCGGGCCAGCACTCTGGTTTGCGTCCGCAATCGGACGAAAATCAGGGACGGACTCGTCGACAGGACCCGTCATTTGATACTTCACTAACGGCGCAAATGACAAGCGGTGCAAAGGCGTGACACCTAATAATTCTATCGCTGCTCGATGTACCGCCGTGCCGTAACCGACGTGACTTTTAAACTTATACCCTGTGTATACATCGTCTTGTTCGGTCATATAGGTATCCCGCGCCACTTTGGCGATAATCGATGCCGCAGACACACTTGGGACTAACAAATCGGCTTTCTTCATTGTCGTAACATAATTTTCTTTAGATGTGTCTTTTAAAAAGTTACTCGTGCCATCAATAACAATCTCGTGATAGGGCGCGGTAATCTGCTCGACCGCTCGTTTTGTCGCTAGCCGTAACGATGCCGACAACCCAATCTGATCTATCTCTGCTGCACTGACCCAGCCCAGGCCATAGCCTGACGCCTGCGAGCGAATAATGATATCTAATTCCTCGCGACGTTTTTTACTCAATTTTTTACTATCCGTTAACCCGTCGATAGTCGCGCCACCCAAAACAACCGCGCCAATAACAAGCGGCCCCGCCCATGGCCCACGCCCAACTTCGTCAATGCCTAGAATCATGTGTTAAGTATAGCAAAAGCGCCCCTAAGCAGGAGCGCTTTTTGATAAAAGTATTATCTAATTTGTGAATTTCGATTTATTCGAAACTTCACCTTGTGAGTAAGTCACCGAAACAGTTACATCATCTTTAAACATATTTCCGTACGAACAGGTTTCTATCGTTCCAAAAGTTGGGTCTTGGCTCTCAGTACAACTTTCTGGATCAACACCAGCCACATCACGTACTTCTTCTTTTGTCATGCCATTGGTAATTTTATCAAAGACTGCCGTACCATCAAATGTGGTTTCTGTAGATTCTGTATTGTCAGTCGTCGATTCACTACTGTTCGACGTTTCTGTTGGTGACGTAGCCTCGTCAACTGCCTGACCGAGTGCCGTCAGCATCATAGCGGCGATAACAATGCTAGCAATACCTAGAATAACAGCTGCGATAGCTTTGCCTTTACTGGCTTTTTTAGCAAGTGCGATACCGCCAAAAATCAATGCCAACGCTCCAAGTACAAATGAAACGATATTAACAATTGGAATAAACGCTAATACTGCACCGATAATTCCAAGTACAAGTCCAGCCGTTGCAAGTCCTGATTTCTTCTTTTGAGTTGTTTCCATAAATTTCCTTCCGCTGCCATAAAAAAGGACAGCCATTATTATTTGGCTGTCTACACCTAGAGCAAAGAATTGCTTCTCTACTCACATAATGGCTGCCCATTTTGTTGTTAGAAATGCAATTAAAACTCTGAACGAGCTCTGCTCTAGATGTAGACATTCTTCATTATACACTAAGCAAAAATAAAACGCTCCGATAAGTAGAAGCGTTTTTTATTTACCAATCATGCTTTATTGTTCAAACATTGACAAACACTATGCTAGAGTATATTATTATCATGTTCTATTCATACCACGAGAAAGGTAGAATAATGGCCGAACCAGATTGGAGAGCAGTCCTAGTGACGATTGGCGAAGCTCTTCAGCAAAGGAGAGATCATGAATCAAAAGGAGCGAACCGGATAGCTGAGGATATCGGCGATCGCATTGCGAACAATCGCAATGAAGACGTATCGGTCTCTGTCGTAGAGTTACATAAAAAGCGAGCAGAGATCAAAGGCCTATCTGAAGGCTTGAACCTAATTCAAGGCTATCTCAGCGGACAATACATCCTACGAGATAAGTAGAACAGCACCAACGGAGAGGTGCGGGTGAGTATTCCCCGCACCTCCCAATTACTATCAAAAAACGCCCGATTTTCATCGAGCGTTTCTTTATATTAAACGATGCTATTCTGCTTTTGATTCAGCAGGTTCTTCGGCTTTTGGCGCTTCAGCAACCGTATTTACAGCTTCGCGGTCAAAGCTAACTTGTTTTAGGCGAGCGCTTTTACCACTACGGTTACGTAGGAATGACAGGTAGTTGCGGCGTACTTTGGCGCGGCGAACAACTTCTACTTTATCGACAAGCGGGCTATGCAACAAAAAGCTTTTTTCGACACCAACACCACTGGTAATTTTGCGAACGGTAATACGTGAAGTATGTGATTCTTTGTTATCAGTGCGTAGTACAACGCCTTCAAAAATCTGAATACGCTCTTTGGCGCCTTCTTTAATTTTTTGGTGAACACGAACAGTGTCACCGCTGCGTACATCGACGACGCCGGCTTTTTTCTGCTCTTCATTAACTTTTTGGATTAGTGCAAAACTCATTTTGTCTCTCGCTTATCATTTATAAATACAATCAATTATTAACTATACCACAGTGGTACTGATTTTAAAAGGGTTACTTATAGGAATATTAAATAACGCGGTTGACTTCTTCAAGCGTCGTTTCACCACGTAGTGCCGCTAATACACCCACCTGGAGTAACGTTAACATGCCGGCACCAGTCGCCGCTTGTTCAATTGCTTCGGTGTGGACGTCTTTTACATCACCACGCAGGAACCGCTGAATGTTATCATTAACGACCATTTGCTCCATAATGACGATACGGCCTTTGTAACCAAACGGCGCCTCCTCACTAGGGTGCGCTCGCCACAATGTAAACGTATCCAAATTTGGCAGTTCGATACCATCCGCGACATTTGCAAACACACGACGCACCCACTGGCGCGTGGCTTCGTCTGGTTCGTATTCCTCTTTTGTAGCATCATATAATCGTCGCACTAATCGCTGCGCAATAACCAGGCGAATCGCCGAGCTAAAAATAGGATTCACCCCAATCAGATCGATCATACGACTAAATGCAGCGCTGGTAGAATTAGCATGAAAACTGGATAGGACTAAATGGCCTGTAATCGAAGCTTGAATTGCCGTTTTGGCGGTGTCTTTGTCGCGAATCTCGCCGACCATCACCACATCAGGGTCTAGACGCAGCACACTACGCAGACCATCGGCAAAGCTTTTACCGCCAGTGGTGTCGATTGGAATCTGCGAAATACCAGTCAAACCGTATTCAATCGGATCTTCTAGCGTAATTAGTTTGCGATCGGATGTATTTAACGCATTGAGCATACTATACAATGTGGTTGATTTACCCGATCCAGTCGGTCCGACCATCAATACCATGCCACGCGGATGACTAATCACTTCATCGATTTGATGACGTTGCTGCTCGGGTATGCCAAGTAAATCCAGGTTGAGTAAACTTTCATCAAAATTAAATAGACGCAAAACCGCATCCTGCCCATACAGCGTTGGCACCGTTTCGACACGCAGGTTTAGCAGATGCGTTTCACCATCGCGGGTAATCTCTTTTTGCATGTGACCGGATTGTGGTTCGGTGGCAGCGCTAGAAATGTTTGCCCGACTAGCAAGCGCGCCCAGAATGACTCGGTATCGTTCTTTTTCCAAATCAGCCACTGGGTGAAGCGCGCCATCAACACGCATACGCACCCGAATGTGTGTTCGCGCGTTTTCAATGTGTATGTCACTGGCGCCTAATTTGTCAGCTTGATCAATCAGATAATCAAAAACCTGATCACTACCCACCGCGTTCAGCGTTTTACTGACCTGAGAAATCGTATCACTATCGCCTTCGCGGGCAATTTCGATATCATCATAAATAACCTTTTTTGGCGGGTCAAAGCGCAACATAAATGCCTTGAAACCGCTGTTACTAATCAGCAAAAACTGCGTACGTTCGCCTTGATCACTGTATTCCTGCTCCATTTTTTGAATCAATGATTGTGGTGTTTGGCTAGTGACGCCAAAACGATATGGTTCGTTACCGCCACCAGCAACAAGTGGCACGATGTAACCTTTGTACATGTCAGCAAGTTCCAGCACGCCGTTCGCTAATGGTAGCGTCTGCTCCACTTCTCGCGCGTCAAGGTATTGCAATCCCAAAATGGCCGCACGCTGTTGTGTTGCCTTTTCGTCTTGCTCGCGCCGACGATCTTGAACTTTATCTTCATTCATTGCTTTTATCGTACCAGAAAAGCATGAGCTTTTATAGTGGTATACTGTACATTAATGCCAAATATTATCGTTATTGCCCATAATATCCGCTCGACGCACAACATCGGGTCGATTTTTCGCACCTGCGAAGGTTTTGGCGTGGCCAAAATTATTTTAAGTGGTTACACACCGTACCCAACAATACCAGGCGACATACGACTACCGCACATTCGTGATAAGTTAACTTCACAGATACATAAAACAGCGTTAGACGCCGAAACGATTGTACCGTTTGAGTACCAAGAACAGCCGGATATCGATACGCTGCGTGCTGATGGCTATACAATCGTTGGATTAGAACAAGACGATCGCAGCGTTATGTTGCCAAAATATAATACCCCAGATAAAATTGTGTTGCTTTTAGGTGAAGAAGTCGATGGAATTACTGCTGATTTACGTCAGCAATGTGACGATTTAATCGAAATACCAATGGTCGGCAAAAAAGAATCATTTAACGTTAGTGTCGCCACCGGCATTGCGTTGTATGTACTCTCGCGTTAGGTTTGTAACTTTTCATAAAAGTTGTCTCATTCTCCATCTATATACCATCGTAGTACCTCGATAGCTCGTTCGACATTATCGTCGGACTGCAACGTTTGAGCAAGCGTTTTTCCTGATTCTTTTAGCCGGAGGCTCAAAATAGAGTTCGCCTGCGCTGGCCACGTCTTGTCGAGCAACTCCTGAACGACACCTCTCGTTTGATCGCTCGATATTCCGTCTATCATCTCAGCAAGATGGCGACTCTGCCGCATACCCGTACTTTCGGGTTCATCACCTACGATTTCTGCTACCAAATCACCAAATGCCGCGATGTCAGCCCCTTCAATATCATCGAGTATGGCATGGTGGTGTCCCTCATATCCCATTTCCGTATAAGCCATCGACGACACAGACCGCGACAAATACGAATCGCCATACTCATCAATCATCAAACTCACAGTTTCGGTAAAGTCGTCCGATCCGTCGCTTGACGATTGACGATTGCGATACAAAAAGTCAATCTCTAGCTTTCGCTCGGCCATCTTTTCGTCTTCTGGGTAGAACAAAAGGTCTTTTTGGGGATCACTTTTTTTGCCATCGTTGTCAGTATAGGTATACTTTCGGTGATCCCAGCCCCATACTCGCAGACCAACACCAACCAGATCGGCCTGTTCTTTTCGCATATCCAAAATTGGATAGTGTTCGCCGTCAGACTCCATCGCCAGTTGTTCGTCGTCTGCCGTCAGCAATTCACCTGCCTTCGTTGACTTTAATTTAGTTAAAACTTCCGAGGCGGGTTCGTCCACACAAATATCAACAAATGTTAATATATTTTTTTCGTCTTTTAGCGCCAACAGTTCGTTCGCCAAAGCAATACAACTCGCTTCTGTATCTGACAAACAACTGTCGTACTCATCGTATAAATCCATAATCTCGGGTCGTGTGCCAGCAGACTCGTACATGCCAGCTTCGCAGTTACGCATATCGATCGCCATACCACTCAAATCACTAAATTTGCCTGGATATCCCACACCATTTCGTCGCATGGTATCCAGATGAACAATCTCTCCTGTGACGTCGCGCTTTTTGGGTAGGTTCTTTATTTTTGGTCGTTCCATACTTATCCCCCTTATGTTGTCTCAACTTTATCATACAGCTCTGCCAGTGCTTCGTATGCGTCAATATCATAACTACCTTCGCCGTGTAATTGTTTGCTGTCTTTCATAGCATCAAACTTTGCGGCACTTTCTCCCATACCTTCATAGACATATTGGAACGCCAGCGCCAGACCACGTTCGCCTAATTTGCGGCGGACCACAGTGAACATTTTGTTATAATCGATGTCCGTCACTCGTTCGGTCTGAGCGATCGCTAGTTTATCTTGCATAGCTTCGATGTGCTCTTTGGGATTTAAGTGTTCTGTATGTATTGTCTGTAGCCTTAGGCTAAGACTGTCTTCTTTTTCTTTCCAGCTATTGATGACGATACCGGTGTCTTGCATGCGGACGACGTCTGGCAGTATTGTCAGTGACGTTGATTTTGGCTGCACAGCACCGTTCGTCGCCTGTTGAACATACTCAGCCGATAACGAATTACCAGTCAGCGCTAGTGTGCGTTTTGCCGACAGTATGCCGTGGTAGTCAATATCAGTATCAATCTGATATGCTACGCCCGACTCTTGTGTGTCAATGTACAATGCCACGTCCATAGGTACTTCGTGGATTTCGTTGGTTGTATCGTCCTGTACACGGATTAAAGGATACTTGTATATTTCCTTGGCATAGCCGCTGCGTCGGCAGGCATATGGCCCACCTATACCCATCGTGCTTCTACTACAATCTGGGCACGGCATGGTTGCGGTTAGCCTATCGACTGGCTGCGCGGCAAGCTGATGCGCCGCATCCTGCAATTTTTCAACCGAATAGTTGTCTGCGTCATTTATCCATTCCTGATACTTGGCGACAACATCCACAGGTACGTCTTCGATTGTCCATTTTTGATAATTATTTGTTGGTTTTGTCGGTTTATCGTGATGCAGTTCGGCCAACGACTGATAAACGGCGGTTTCGGCTAGCACAGACACCGTTGCCTGGTGTTTGCGCGGTCGCCCCTCGACGCGTCCGGGACGTTCGACTGTAATCGTGCGTTTTTGGTTTTTCAATTGCGTTACTTCATCGCTATCATCAAGCGAAAAACGGACAACTCCGTCGTCATACATTTTGTTCAAATCTTGCACTATCGGTCGTTCGCGCATTATGTTTTACTCCTTTGCTATCAATTTATCTTTAGCATAGTACGATACGGTATATACCGCTAGTCATATAGATTTGACTAGGGTACAATAACCGTACATGATTCATCATATTCAGCGGACAATCCTCGACGCACTCGCTACCAGTCATTCGCTGCGATTTGGCGAATTAAAGCCCAATGATTTAGATGGTAATATTTTTACTTATCACCTAAAACAACTGGTGACTGATAAATACGTAGCAAAACAAAACGATGGTTCGTATACACTACTACCACGAGGCAAAGAGTATATCGTTCATCGCTACGAAAATCCGCTATTGCAGGCGCATTCAATATTTTTAACTGCCGTACGCCGGGGCGATGAATGGTTAATGCGTGAACGATTAGTGCAACCCCTGATTGGTATGGCCGGCTTCATCCACGGGGAACCGATAGCAGGCGAACCCGTACTGCAAACTGCCACTAGGCGACTAAAAGAAAAAACAGGGCTCGATATTCCGCTGTCGTATCACAGCAGTGGACTCATCTGCATTTCCAAGGATAATACAATCGAAAGTTATTCACATGCGCTACTACTAACAGGCACCACCGAACAAGGAATGCTCATTACCAACGATGCAACTGGTCGTAATTTTTGGTCATCCGACCTTGACGCCTCGGATGTGTTGCCAAGCTGCCGCGATCTTGCGACCAAAATTATCACTGACGATATGACCCCGTTCGATTTGGCATATTACTAATATAGATACGTGCAAAACTTGTAATAATATTGTTTTTATGGTTTCATACTATAGTAATACCAGTCCCAACCTAAGGTAGTGGTAAAATGTCCTTTCCACAAACAGAACTCGAAATGACGCCAAGTATTCGTTTTTATCCGAAACCTGGAGGAAACCTGCTCGGGACTCGCATCCAAGTCACGACGCAAATGCCGGATCACTATGAGCGCCCACCGATAACATTCAGCTGCGTCCTAAGCATGTTCGAAAAGTCGAAAAAGTTTCCGGATACACCAGGACATCGGTTTGCTATTGAAGCATCGTCAGTCAATGATCCGGTGATACAGGAATTTCTTGAACGTGTTCAAAAAAAGGAGCAAGAGTATTGGCAATACTACGCTCGCGCTCGCAACATCCAAGCGTTAATCGATACATCATTCACGTATGCAACAAGTCTTGCATGGCTTGAACTGCTTCATCACCCATGGTCAATCGCTGTAGGGGATGGCGTAGTGCTTCGGACCGAATTCAACTGGCTCTACGAGCCACTCGGCACCATCACCAAGCTAGAAATCTTGGAGCGTCTCGAGTCGTCATAGGCTCCGTTTGATGTTGTAGTTTCATAAAAGAGACTCCGTCAGTCGGAGCCTCTTTTATTTCATTACCACGCAGTCTTCACCTAATTGCTTGACTAATTCACCGACCAAGGCATCACTTCCGTCAATTTTAAATGGCAGTTTAATAGCAGATTTTTTATCAGCGCCCAGCACCAACACTATGTCGGTATTGCCAGCAAACTGACCACAAACTTGTTTTAGTGCAAGTAATGCATCGTGATTATCAGGATTTTTAATATGAACAAAAAGTTTTTTGACGGGAGGCATATCGACAATTGGACGAAGTTTTTCGACTGGTTTTTCAGCTGGCGTATCACTAGACATTGTCGTAACTGGTGCGCTAATGGTCGTGCCAGTGTTTTTTGCTTTAAACTCAGCCACGCGCATCGCTTTTACTTTTGCGCTCATTTTTGGTGTTTCCATTTTACGACCAGTCGATTCATAATCACGTAATTCTTTGTCCGTCACTTCGGTAATGTCATCAGCAATCATCTTTGCATCCGTTCCCAGGTTACCATCGCGATCACGTGCACTAATTTTTCCCGTCACACGTACAACAGCATCTTGCACTAATTTTGCACCGATTTGTTCAAATAGATTTGGAAAAACAATCACTTCGCCTTCGCCCGTTTTGTCCTCAATCCCAACAAATGCCATTTTCGATCCTGTTTTAGTCACAATCGTGCGCACTGTCGAAACTAACCCGCCGATAGTAGCCTTTTTACCATCAACATCGGGTGACATACGCATCAAAGGAATTGTTTGTTCTTCAAAATAAGCGTCATAATTATCCAGCGGATGTGCACTAATATACAAACCAAGTAGTTCACGCTCCCAGGTTAGACGCTCTTTTTCGGTAAACTTGGTTGGCGCTGGCTGCAAGGTGATGGTCGACTGCGTACTAGGCATATCGATGGCACCACCAAATAAATCGCCTTGTCCGCTAAGGGCAGCTTTTTGGACACGGCTAGCAAATGCTTGAATCGTTTCCAAATTGAATAGTAAGTCCGAGCGGTCACCCATTTTATCAAACGCCCCTGATTTAATTAACGAATCCCAGGCTTTTTTGTTAAACCTCGTCGTGCTGACTCGTTTGGCAAAATCTTCAACGCTAACAAATTTGCCTTCTTCGCGCGCCCGCAAAATCTCTTCGACAGCGCCAACGCCCACACCTTTAATCGCTGCCATACCGAATCGAACTTCATTTTTATCTGGCACCACAGCAAATTCAACGAATGATTCGTTTACGTCGGGTGATAAAACCTTGATTCCCATATGCTTACATTCATTAATTTCGATTGCCAAGCGATCGATGTCGTCTTGGTCACTGGTCATTAGCGCAGCCATAAAAGCGTCTGGGTAATGTGCTTTTAAATACGCCGTCCAATAACTAATTAGTCCGTAACACGCCGCATGCGATTTGTTAAAACAGTAATTGGCAAATTCTTCCAATTGATCCCAAAACTTTTCAGCCACAGCTTTGTCTGTGCCGCTATGTTTAATTGCGCCTTCAACAAAGTCAACTTTTACTTTACGCATCAAATCAATCTTTTTCTTACCCACTGCTTTTCGCAGAGTATCAGCTTGTCCACCGGTAAACCCACACCAGTCCTTTGAAATCTGCATAAATTGTTCCTGATATACCAAAATGCCATACGTGCTTTTTAATGACGGTTGCATGCCTGGGTGCAAATAACTAATTTCTTCTTGACCGTGTTTTCGTTTAATAAAACTATCGATAAACTGCATTGGACCAGGTCGGTAAAGAGCCACCATGGCAATAATATCCTCAAACGCCGTCGGTTTTAGTTCACGCAAATAGCGTTTCATGCCAGCAGATTCTAGCTGAAAAACGCCAGTGGTATCGCCACGTTGAAACAACTCGTAAGTTTTTGCGTCATCGAGTGGAATAGACGCTAAATTAATCTCATTTTTGTATACTTTTTTGATGATTCGTAGTGCATTATTAATTGTTGTCAGATTAGATAAACCCAAAAAGTCCATTTTTAATAACCCTAGTTCTTCCACCGGCCCCATTGGATATTGAGTCGAGACTACGCCTTTTTGCGCCATTTCTAGCGGCGCGTAGTTAACAATGTCGTCCGGCGCAATTACCACGCCAGCCGCATGAACACCGTGCGACCGAATGGTTCCTTCTAGACGCACCGCATAGTCAAATACCATCTTAGCGGTAGGGTTATTTTCGTATTCTTTTTTTAAATCAACATCCTCTTGAATACTGGTCTTCAGCGGAATATGCCGACCTTGCACGGGTGGCGGAATCATTTTAGATAACCGATCGGCTTCGGCATAGGGCACCTGCAACACGCGCGCAACGTCACGCACGGCTGCACGGGCTGCCATTTTACCAAATGTGACAATGTTAGCCACGCGTGAATCGCCATATTTATTTGCGCAGTACGCAATCACTTCGCCTCTTCGCGTATCCTGAATATCAATGTCGATATCGGGCATCGAAATACGATCAGGATTCAAAAATCGTTCGAACAGTAGATCATATTTTAATGGATCAAGATCGGTAATATTTAACGCGTATGCCACGATCGACCCAGCAGCCGAACCACGCCCAGGTCCAAAAATGATACCCTGTGATTTGCCCCAGTTAATAAAATCTTGCACAATCAAAAAATAGCCGTTATAACCCATTTTTTCCAGCACATCAAGCTCCATGTCTAGTCGTTCACAAATGTCCGCCGCTAGTGTCGGTCGAATATCATCTGGGGTCATAGTGGCTAATTTTTCAGACGACATACCGCCATAACGCGTGGCTAGGCCGCGGTAAACCAGTTTGTCTAAATGTGTTTTTTCGGTTTCGCCCGCTGGCACTGGAAACGTTGGAATTAAAATACCACCAAGTTCTAGTTCAACGTTGCAACGATCGGCAATTGCCCTGGTATTGGCGATTGCCTGCGGATTTGTTTTGTTCCATCGGCCAATAATATCAGCCGGATCAGTGACATGTAGCTCAAAATCTTTCAAGCTCATGCGCTTTTCATCAGACAAAAACGCCCCAGTGCCGACACACAACAAAATTTCGTGTGCGTCTTGGTCGGCGTGCTCTAAATAATGGCCATCGCTAGTAACGACACACGGAATATCTAGTTCCTTGGACAACTTTTCCAAATGCGCATTAATGCCAACTTGAACATCCCATTTTGCTGGGCAATCAGGGTGGCCATGGTCTTGCAACTCTAGGTAATAGCGGTCGCCGAAAACAGATTTATACCAGCTAGCGACCTTTTTGGCTTCTTCGTAGTTATTATTTCGTAATTGCTCGCCCAATTCGCCGCTAGCACAGGCAGACAAGGCAATAATACCTTCGTTGTATTCTTCTAGCAGATCATGGTCAATCCGAGGTTTGTAATACATACCTTCCAGGTTGGCTTTTGATGATAATAACATCAAGTTTTTGTAGCCAGTTTCGTTCATGGCTAGCAAGATTAGGTGATAGCGTGCTTTGTCTTTTTGTGGATCACGGTCATGACGCGACCGCGCCGCCACATACGCTTCCATGCCAATAATCGGCTTAACGTCTGCTTCTTTGGCGGCCTTGTAAAAATCAACCGCTCCCGACATGGTGCCGTGGTCGGTTATCGCAACTGCTTCCATACCTAGGTTTTTGATGCGCTCTACTAAATCGGGTATTTTAGTCAAACCATCCAACAAACTGTGATGCGTGTGGTTGTGCAAATGCACATAATCTGCAGCCGACAGCTCTAAAATCGGTGCTGTTTTTTTACTTTTGCTTACTTCCCCCATACTCCACCTAGTATAGCGAAGTTACCCCCGTTTGTCTGTAGTAAAATGAGCCTGGCTAAGACTCGACGGTATTGCTAATTCCATTAAAAAAATCACCTAGCGGAGGAAAAACGCCAGCCAAAAATGACAGCAACCAAATAAGCAAAGCGACCACTATTGTGCCGCCTAGCACGCTACCAAATCCAAAAAAAATTCCGCGAAAAAAGTTCATTTTAAAAATCTGCACACGGTTACGATTAAAGTCATAAAATAATTCTTCGATTAGGTTTTGGCGCGCACCGCGTTCATTATCTTCTTTTACTTTGTCGATAATACTTTTTTTTGCATCTTCTTTTGCCATATCCATTCTCCTTTATAATAAAAACACGCAGCTATTACTGTGCGTGCTTTTACACATGCGATTGTGTTAGTCCTGCTTTTTCTCGAAAAAGCCTTTTTTTGCACCTTCAACTCGTTCTTTGACATCGGCGACAGCTTTTGTAGATTGCTCTTTTGTTTCTTCGACCTGTTTTGTCGCCTCGTTTTTTAGTTCGGTTGCTTTGCTCTTGATATCAGCACGTGTGTCTTTACCTGATTTTGGCGCCGTCAATACACCAGCGATAACACCTGCGACTGCTCCAACGATTGCTCCGATTGCAAATTTACCCTTTGTCATATTGATTCTCCTTTATTTCTTATTCTTGTTAAAAAGTTTTGTTAACATGTGTAGCGCAAGTAGTGGTGACGATGTTTTTCTAAACCCTGCGACAATTTTTTCTAAACCATCAGCCGTCTTCATTGCCGTACCGGTTACTGCTTTTATCTGACGGGTGACTTTGATTAGCAGTATTGTCAAAATAATTGCGAGTAGTAAAAATATTGCAAGGAATATTGATAGTATGATGACAAGGATTTGTGCCCAGTCCATGTGCAATCTCCTTTTTTATTTGTTTATTGTACTATTTATTATAGCCTTTTTCTCAGATAAGTTGCAAAATCTGCGCCGTATATATCGCTTTCAAGCGCGACGTCAACCACCGCCTGTAAATACTTTAGCTGATCGCCTGTATCGTGCCAGGTACCCTTGATAAATTGTCCGTACACCGCATCGCTCTGCGCTAATTCATTAATACTATCGGCTAGCGTAATCTCGCCACCTTTACCGACTTTTTCTTTGGCGATAATTGGCAGAATATCAGGTGTCAGTAAATAACCACCGACAGATGCAAACGCACTTGGTGTTTTTTCTTTACCTGGTTTTTCAACTAATTCGGTGACTTTGAATGTGCGATCGCCTAAATCGTCACCAATTGCAGCCATGCCATATTTGTCAGCGTCCGATGTATCAACTTCGATAAGCGAAATGACTGATTTACCGGTTTTTTCGTACGCTTTTTTTAGTTGAACGGCACGTGACACCTTGCTGCGAAAGAAATCATCGGCAAAAAAGACAAAAAATGGTTCGTCGTCGTCAATCAAATGCTGTGCATTCAAGATTGGGCGTGCGTTGCCTTTTGGTGATCCTTTTTGGCGAATGTAGATGAAGTTCGCTAGCTCAGAAATCGCTTTGATTTCATCGGCCTTATCATCTTTGCCTTTTTCGCGTAATTCCAACTCTAGCTCTTCGCTTCTATCAAAATGATCTTCAATAGCTCGTTTGGTACTACCCGTGACGATAATAATATCGGTCACGCCAGCATCGATTGCTTCTTCGACAATCAGTTGAATCACCGGGCGATCAATGATTGGCAGCATTTCTTTTGGCATTGCTTTAGTTTGCGGTAAAAATCGTGTCCCCAGTCCCGCTGCACAAATGATTGCTTTGGTTGGTTGTTTCATAGTCTATTACAGTCTTTCTCTAATTAATTTTTGCGCCAATGCTGGGTTCGCTTTTCCCTGCGATTTTTTCATAATTTGTCCTACTAAAAAGCCGATGACTTTGTCGTTACCTGCTTTAATATCGGCTACTGCTTTTGCGCTTGCTGGATCGGCTAACACCTCGTCAACAATTGCGGCAATCGCGCTTTCATCACTGACCTGAAGCAAATTCTTAGACTCAGCAATTTCTTCAGGCGACTTATCCGTATAAACCTCATCGAATAAATCAAGGAAAATCTCTTTTGCGCCCGTTGAGCTAAGTTTATTATCGGCCACCATTTGCGATAATTCGACCAACCGCTGCGGTCCGACAAGTCCAGACTCGACGGCTGCGAAGTGCGATTCTTCTAACTGAACCGAACTAAACCAATTAACAACACGTTTGGTCGTATCGCTGTCGTATCGTTCCAAGATCGCATCGATAGCCTTGGCTACCGACTGATTGTCGAGTAGCTTATTAGTAACCGCTTGATCAAGCGCCATGTCTTGCCAACTTGATCGGTATTCGTAGGGTAGTTTTGGCACTGTCGTCTGTACTTTAGCAATTTCTTCGTCATTCAGGACAATGGGCGGAATATCCGCATCTGGCATATAACGATAATCTTGCGCATCTTCTTTTGAGCGCTGCGAGCTGGTTGTTTGTTTAGCATCATCCCAACCGCGGGTTTCCTGAACAACCTTTTCGCCATTTTCAAGTCGTTCAACCTGACGACGAAACTCATACTCGGCAGCTTTTTCGACACTGCGGAACGAATTAAGATTTTTTACTTCGGCCCGCGTACCAAGTTCAGTCGCGTCTTTTAATGCCACCGATACGTTGACATCAAATCGCATATTACCATGATACAAGTCACCACGCGTCACCCCAGCATATGTCATCAGACGGTGCAGTTCTGCCGCGTAAGCTTTTGCTTCGGCAGGCGAATGAACGTCAGGTTCGGACACGATTTCAATCAACGGTGTTCCGGCACGGTTTAGATCAACCAAACTATAGTCATTATAGTGCGTTAATTTGCCGGCATCTTCTTCCATGTGTGCATGATGAATCCGAACTCGTACATTTGTGCCATCTTCTAGTGGCACATCAATATAGCCCTCTAAAATGATTGGGTGATACATTTGTGTCGTCTGATAACCCTTTGGTAGGTCAGGATAAAAATAATGTTTGCGGTCAAAACGACTAACATGAGCAATTGGCGCGTTCAGTGCTTTACCGGCTTTGATTGCCAGGTTAACCGCTTGGCGGTTCAGCACAGGCAGCATACCAGGCAAGCCAAAATCAATTGCATTCACTACGCTATTTGGCGTTTTATCACGAGCGTCATTATCGGCACCACTGAACAATTTAGTATCTGTCGCTAGCTGTACATGGCACTCAATACCGATCGTCACTGCATATTTATCAAGTACTTCTTTTGCCACCATCATCAGATCGCCCCTACATCTTTCAACGCCTGCTTAAAGCCAGCCAGGGCTCGACGTGCATCATCATAACTGACTTGCGGATCGGTTTCGTGGGCAATTTGGTTACGTAGTTTGTGCGCACTCCAGACGACGTTGGCGTTACTCCACATATTTTTTGCTGTTTTCATGCGCTCACCCATCGTTTCGCCTTTAATGCGTCGATCACGCAAAGCCTGGTCGAGTAGCTTATCTGCATTCAAGACAGCCAGCAGATAACTTGACGGCTCTTCTTTTTTTAATTGTTTCTCGATCGCCAGCCATTTTAATCGAAATTTATTAACATCAACTTGTGACATGCCTGTTTTTGTTAATGTAATCACTAACACCAATAGCGCACCGACAATCAGTATGCCGACAAAAAATCCAAGCAGCGTACTACTATCCATATTATTTTTCCTCCATTGATTTTGCCAGCGCCAGTAGCGCAGCGTCAGATTTATGCTGTCCGATTAGTTGAACGCCAATTGGCAAACCCGCATCATTTGCGCCTGCTGGAACACTTAACGCTGGCAACCCCGCCAAGCTAGACGGTACTGTCATACTATCAGCCAGGTACATCTGTACCGGATCAGTCGTTTTTTCGCCCAAGCCAAAGGCGGGCGTTGGCGCAACCGGCGTTAATAATACGTCATATGTCTCGAATAATTTTTGATACGCATCGATTAGCAAGGTGCGAGCTTTTTGTGCTTTCTGATAATAGGCATCAAAATAACCACTGGATAGCACATAGCTGCCAATCATAATACGACGCTTGTTTTCGGTGACGAACCCTTCGTCACGGGTGCGACCATACAGTTCGGCCAGTGTCGCAACGTTATCTGCACGGTGCCCATAACGGATACCGTCATAACGTGCCAAATTGCTACTAATTTCGGCGGGCACAATAATGTAATACATAGCTAGCGAGTATTTTACCATCGGCAAACTAACTTCTTCGACGGCATGCCCAGCTGCTCGCAACTTTTCGGCGTATTCAGTGACTCGGTCGCGTACCTGGCCGTCAACTTCATCGGTCATTGCTTCTTTAATAATACCTATTTTTTGCTCAGACTTTGCTACGCTTTGCGGTGTAAAATAATCTGACAGCGTCGTCATATCCCGCGCGTCTTGGCCACTCATAATATCCATCACCAGTTCGGCATCAGTGGCATCGTGAGTAAAGCAGCCGATTGTGTCCGTACTATTTGCCATTGCTATTACGCCATAACGACTGACCATGCCGTAGGTTGGTTTGACACCGACGACACCGTTAAAACTAGCCGGCTGACGAATCGAACCCCCGGTATCCGTGCCTAGGGCAAATGGAACGATATCTAGTGCTGTTACCACAGCAGAACCACCGCTACTACCACCAGCGACTTTGGTTTGGTCAACTGCGTTTTTAGTCGGTCCAAAAGCTGAGTTTTCGGTACTACCACCATGAGCAAAGGCATCCAGATTGGCTTTACCAATACAGATTGCGCCTGCTTGCTCTAACTTTTCGACTGCCGTTGCCTGCAAGGGTGCATCAAAATGTTCTAACATTTTGCTGGCGGCGGTCGTTGGTGCACCAAAAGCCATAAAGTTATCTTTGACGACGAACGGGACACCCGCTAGTCGCCCGACGTCCTCGCCTGCCTTTATTTGTGCATCAATTTTATCCGCCCGTTCAAGGGCACGTTTTTCCGTCACACTCAGTAGTGCATTGTATTCATCTGTTTTTGTCGCTTGTTCAAGCGCTGCTTCTACCTCGGCGCGCGCCGTGCTGGCGCCACTTTGGATTCGACTAATGATATCAGGAATACGCGCCATTATAATACCTTTGGCACTTTCACCTGGTGATTGGCTGATTCTGTCGATAGGGCGAGTAGTTGTTCGCGTGTGACATCGCTGTCAATCACTACATCTTCGCGCCATACGTTCTGCAAATCAGTTACCTGATAGGTTGGTTCGACGCCGGTGGTATCTAACTCACCTAGCTGCTCGACGTAGCCTAAAATATTACTAATATCATCTCGGAGGTTATCTAATTCATCATCTGTGAGCTGCAAGCTACTTAATTGTGCCAAATGTTGCACATCATCGCGCGAAATTACTGTCATGAACCCCATTATAGCCTAAAGTCATTGTGTGCTAAAGAGATTATGTTCAAGTGGCGCTATGTTCAGCAAAAATGTCGTATAACCAGGCGACGTAACATTGACATTTTATACTATCAATGACATATTATATATACGATTATCATCAGATAGTCCGTTCTTCTCACTACCATCACTAGGAGGTTCCTATGACGACTAAACCTTTCGATGTACAGTACCCGAACAACCCTGACGATACAGATGTCAAGGAACTACATTTTACTGTTTACCGGGATCCGCAAAATCCGGAAATGACCGTTTTTTATTTTGATCGCAAGATTAATGTAACTGGCGGAATGATGCAATTTCTGATGAACAAGCGCGATGGCACACTTGGATGGAATTCGTACGGAGCGACGACGTTTACGCCAACTGCCGAATTAATCGATTTGGCGAACAAATTGAAAGACGTTTCTGGCGTCATTGTCGACAGAGATTCCAGAAGCATAGACATCGCTTTTTATTATGTGAAATTTCACAAAACACTTGCGATTTCTGACCAGGTGTTCGAGTCGAACGTTATCACGGTAATCGCTGAGTTCTTCGGCGTCAACCTGAAAAAGGTCTTTGTCAGTATGGGCAATCCGCGCCAAGTTTCTGCCATTATTGCTCAGCATTGGCAACATGGATTGCCGCAGGGATTAAAGAAGAAAGACAAAAAAACGCCGACGAAAGGTGAACAACCAAGTGAAAAGTAGTGAGACACCTTCCCGTGGAAGGTAACCGCCCCCAGCGATAACATCAACGGGGGCTTTCTCATACCCTTATGTTCGTAGTGGCAGGTGAAAAAGCGTTATTTTAGATAGCAAACAAATAACTCTGCCATTTCTGACAGAGTCATTTGCGTAGACGTTAACAGCGATTATCGCTGGTCGATAAAGGTATGCGCATGTCCACGCGCACCGCCACGGCCAGTACGACCGATACGGTGAATGTAATCTTCGTACGTTTGTGGCGTATCAAAGTTAATGACGTGCGAAACATTCGGAATATCCAAACCACGGGCGGCGACATCAGTCGCTACTAACACTTTAACGCGATTGTCTTTGAACTGCTTCAAAGCACGCTGACGTTGTGACTGGTTTTTATTACCGTGAATTGCTGCTGATGGAATACCAATATTATCCAAATGATCAGACAAACGTTGAACGCCAAATTTGGTTTCGCCAAATATCAGCACCTTGTCGTAATGTGACGTTTTTAACATGTCTTCTAGTAATTCAATTTTATGCATTTTATCGCGAGCTTCAATCACATCTTGTTCGACATGTTCAGCCGTCTCAGATGTACGAACCGATACAGTGACCGGATCTTTCAAAAAGTCGTTCACTAATGCCGAAATTTCTGGCGTAATCGTCGCGCTAAAGAATAGCGTTTGACGTTCACGTGGCATTTCGTTCACGATTTGACGAATGTCTGGCAAAAAGCCCATGTCAAGCATGCGGTCTGCTTCATCTAATACAAGCGTTGTCATGTTTTTTAGCTGCAAGACACGACGCTGCATCAAATCTTTGAGGCGACCTGGCGTACCAATGATAACGTGTGGTCGACGCTTTAAATCACGGATTTGACGATCGATATTGACGCCACCGACAACCAGTGTCGAATATAGGTCAAGTCCGCGGGCAAAGATACGAAATTCTTCGTCAATTTGCTGCGCAAGTTCGCGCGTTGGTGCCATAATTAGGACCGATGGGCGCAGCGTAATGCCACTTTGGCGTTCGATAATTGGCAGCAAGAATGCCGCTGTTTTACCGGTGCCAGTGTTGGCCAACCCAATCACATCTTTACCTTCGATAATATGTGGAATCGCCTGATCCTGAATCGCACTTGGCGTCACATAGTTTTTGCTCGCCACGTTATGGTGCAGCTGGGCGCCGAACGGAAATTCAGCAAAAGTATGTTTTGATTCATAAATTACTTCATCAGCCTTGGTGACTGCTTTGTTAATAAATTTTGATGGGTGGATGAACTTTTTAGCTGGTCCACGGTTTCCACCGCGACCACCTGACCGTCCACCGCCACCACGATTACCGCCAAAGCTACGACCACCGCTAAATCCGCGATTGCCGCCTTGGGGGCGTCCTTGATTAGGGCGTCCGCCCCTGGTTTGTTGTTGAAAAGCCATAGAAAATAACCCTTTCGTTATAAATATTGATAGCGTGTAATGCAGTTCCTTGTTAGAACAGCGAGAGGATATTTCGGTGGCCGCGCTTATTATAGTGTGTCCGTGCGCTAGTCTTTGAAAGAGGCTCGACATTCATTGAATGCAATGTTATTAACTATAGCACAAGTAACATACAAATGCAAGCGTTTGGATTATAACGGAGTAAGTTATATTGACTTTTATAGCCGTAAATGATATAATTTAAAAAGTTTTCGCAGTACCATAAAGTATCTTGTCGAAGACGTTCCTCGACAAGCAGATGTTAGAAAAGGAGATGTTTTGTTATGAAACCTAAAGTTCATAAAGATCATGCAACCCTGAATACTCATCGAGCTTCTGCGGTAACCGCCGTTGAAGCTAAACGAAAGGTTCGTATCAACGAAGCCAGTCGCCTACAGCGTCAGCGGGACACCTCACTGTCGTTGCCACTTCCACCTCTGTCTGATTTTGATGCAGAGGACTTGGCGCGGGCACTGGCCGCAATGTATAGATCAAAGGGTCTGTAATCAACCGCATTTCAATCATAGAAATACCTACCGTAAGGAATTGTCATGACAAAAAGCACTAGCACAACCGTTGTTTTCTCTGATTCGGTGACCGATTATCAAAAGGCAATGGCCGAAGCGCCGCCTAAAACGGCACCAAGCAAAAAAGAAATCGCCGCGGTCTTTATCGCCCAAGAATTGAACGACGACTAACGCTCACCCGTCATCTTCTCTACCATGCAAACGACAGCAATACGTTATATCGTGCTGCGTTGTTTGCAGCTGGTATCTAACATTCTGCTGTCGTTTGCCTCCATAGATGCGTATCTATGCTGACGAGCTGGAAACAGCGAAAGGCACCTACATTTTGGCTTTGATATCCGCAATCATATCGCGAATTTCGGCGGCTTTTTCAAATTCCAAATTAGCGCTAGCTAGTTCCATCTGCCCACTTAATTCTTTCACTAGTGTTTTATATTCGTCTTTTGGAATCTTTTTCAGGTCAAGCTTTTGTGGCTTGTTTTTTTCTTTGTCTGGAATAATCGCTCGCAGGCCTTCGTCGATTTCTTTGGCGATACTGGTCGGTGTCACGTTGTGTTCGGTATTATACGCTTCCTGAATGCCACGACGACGGTTTGTTTCATCAATCGCGGCTTGCATCGAACGCGTGATTTTGTCAGCATACATCAATACTTTACCTTCTTGATGACGCGCCGCACGCCCGATGGTCTGAATCAAGGCGCTTTCACTGCGCAAAAAACCTTCTTTGTCGGCATCCATAATTGCAACCATACTGACTTCGGGTAAATCCAAGCCTTCACGTAACAGGTTAATGCCAATCAATACGTCGTACACTCCAGTTCGCAGATCTTTTAATATATCACCGCGTTCCAACGTGTCGACTTCGCTATGGATATACGCCGTTTTCATACCTAGTTCTAGTAAATACGAACTCAAATCTTCTGCCATTCGTTTTGTCAGCGTCGTTACTAAAACACGTTGATTTTTCGCCGTACGTTCGTTAATCTCGGCAATCAAATCATCAATCTGGCCCTCGGTCGGACGGATGATAATTTCTGGATCTAATAGCCCCGTTGGACGGATAATTTGTTGCGCCGGTTCGGGACTATGCGCGATTTCATAGTCGCCAGGCGTCGCCGAAACGTAAATTGCCTGGTTAATGTGTTTATCAAATTCGGCGAACGTTAACGGGCGGTTATCAAGTGCTGATGGCAAACGAAAGCCATGCTCGACCAGTACTTCTTTGCGCGCTCGATCACCGTTATACATTCCGCGCACCTGCGGCAAGGTTTGGTGACTTTCGTCAACCAGCAACAAAAAGTCATCCGGAAAATAATCCATTAGTGTTGCGGGCTGTTGACCTGGTTCGCGATTAGTTAAATAACGACTGTAGTTTTCGATCCCTTTTACAAACCCAGTCTCTTCTAGCATTTCAATATCGTATTTTGTGCGCTGCGACAGCCGCTGAGCTTCCAGCAGTTTATCATGCGATTCAAACCAATCTAAACGTTCGGTAAACTCGCGCTTAATATTTTCGACCGCTAATGCCAGCTTCTGTTTCGGCGTCACATAGTGGCTACTTGGAAAAATCATACACACATCAGGCTCGGCTAAAATCTCACCAGTCAGCGGGTCAATCTGCGTAATGCGATCGACTTCGTCACCGAAAAACTCGATCCGGTTTGCGACATCGCTACCCGCCGGAAACACATCAACAACGTCACCTTTGACGCGGAACGTACCACGATGAAAATCGATATCATTACGTTGGTATTGAATATCTGTCAACAAACGTACAAATTTATCTTGCTGTCGTTTTTCACCTTTTTTCACCGTAATTGACATTTCGGCATAGTCATCTGGCGATCCGATACCGTATATACAACTAACACTGGCGACGATAATTGTGTCGCGCCTAGTTAGTAATGCCGTGGTTGCTGCATGACGCAAGCGATCAATTTCGTCATTGATTTTGCTATCTTTTTCGATGTAGGTATCGCTACTACTTATATAGGCTTCTGGTTGGTAGTAGTCGAAATAGCTGACAAAATAATGAACCTCGTTCGTAGGAAAATAATTTTTAAACTCGCTATACAGCTGTGCAGCGAGTGTTTTGTTGTGGGCTATCACTAATGTTGGCGCCTGACGATTTTGAATAATATTCGCCATGGTAAATGTTTTACCCGACCCAGTCACACCCAATAACGTTTGTTCACGTTCGTCTTTTTCTAATCCAGCAATAAGTTGACCAATCGCATTCGGTTGGTCACCAGTTGGCTGATATTTAGTTTCCAGATGAAATTTGTGACTCATCCTTATTATTATACGCTACTATGACTAGCCGCGGCCAGCACGCATGTCGCTGACCTGCGCGTCGGTGCCATCATGTTCAAAATCAGCGTATTTTTTATCGAGCGCTTCGATTACTTTTTTCACCAGGCGCGCTGGATCGGTATCATAAATAACTTCTTTAGCGCCGGGTGCTTCGATGTTTTCCAGCAGCACTGGCGTATAGTCAGCCAAGCCGCCGCTCCCTAGTAGTACACCGCAAACTTTGCGACTTTCGAGTGCTGTCGACATTTCGTGCAAACTGCCCATGCGCCCTCCGACCGTAATGACCGCATCGCTACTGCGCACCAAGTGCACGTCACGTCCGACATATTCCATGCCGGTGAAATTGATGTAATCAAATTCTTTGGTCGGTAAACGATACGTTGCCACATGTTCACGAAACGATGCGGCTGGCGAAAAGCCAATCGATAGCCCGCGCACGTCACCCTCGGCGGCCATAACACCCATAGCTGCATAGTGCGGCAAACCAACTGTTGCCCCGGTCAAAAGTGTCTTGCCTTCTTCGGAAATAGCTTTGCCTAACGCAAAGGCTAATTTATGTGAAGAACGAACCGTATCACCGCTAGCGGCACCGGATACGCAAATCTGATAGCGCATACTATTGAATCTCCTCTAGTTTATAATCATCTGGCGCATTTTTTAAATATTGCTCTAATTCGTCACGACGAAGCAATCCTGCCTGTGCCCCTAGTTTTTGCACGACACTCATACTATTGATTGGCGCCCAGCGTAGGGCGTTTTCTAACGGCTCGCCTAATGCCAAAACCGCAACCGTCGTTGAGGCAAACGCATCGCCCGCACCAGTTCGATCGTATGGTGGGACAGGGTCGGGATAATTCGGCATTTTAATAATCTTTTCACCATCCGACGCATAAGCACCTGCAGGTCCATCGGTGATGACAACGATTTTAGGTCCAAGATTATGCAAGGCAGTTGCTAGTTCCGGAATCGACGTCACGTCTTTGCCTGTTACTAACGCCGCTTCTTCGCGGTTCATAAAGACAATGTGCGACCGTTCATACACTTTGGCTAACTTTTCTGCGCCCCATTCAAAATGGAATGTTCCCGGTTGAAACACCAGTTTTGTTTCGGGATGTTCGTTCAAATACTCTAGCATGTCCTCGTGCAACTGCCAGGCAGATTTACTAATCATCGACAAGTAAATCCAATCAGGGGTTTCGGCAGGCGGCTGCCACTTATAGTCATAATCTTCGTATTTAATCAAAATCGTGCGATCCGCTCCGTAACGAAGCACATAATGATAATTCGACTTCATGCCAGCACTCAACGACATCGTTGATGTATCAACATTCTCGCTTTTTAAATAACTAATCGATTCGGTTGCTACTTTGTCATCACCCAAAAAACCCATCAAGCTCGTCCGCAACCCCAGGCGCGCAAAGGCGACTGCTGCGTTTGCAGAATTACCCACCGCATCGACAATGTCGACGTGATCGTATGGCGGCTTTGAACCAAACTCCATACTGAGTCGTTCTTGTCCATGCTCGTCGGTATATACCTCGGCTTGATCTTCGCGTAATTTAATAAACGCATCGGTTACAATATCACCTATGCTAAGAATGTATGGTTGGGCCATATCTGTCTGCCTTTCTGTTTGTTTTTGCTTGTGATTATCTTGATTATAACATATATCAGACAGGCCGGCGTCTTGGACAAACTGCTCGACCGTCTGATCGTTTGTACGCTGGTGCTGACTATAACGGTGAACTAATTCGCGGCGCAGTGCGCACTGCATACCATGAGTTTCCTGCTCATCAACTGGCTTGCCAACGTTTGCGCTAATATCATCATAATTAAACGAAACCAACCGTCCGTTAAATGATAGTCCGACGAACTCGGTTTCTGTGAACAACGATTCATTATCCGCATGCGCTTTTAATGCGTGGTATAGCTCTGTCCGAGTAGTGTCGGCTGGATCCAACCCAATTTGCCGCATGACATGGTGTGCCCGGGTAATAATATCGCTAATTAGCCGTACGTCGACACCCGAATGTCCTGCCGCACGTTCCAAATGATGCAACGCCGTACTGAACAATGGCTCTTTAGCCTGAAGTAAATCCTGTAAAAATTTCGCCATCTATTTACCCACCTTTACCTGTTAAAAACAGTATACCATGTCACCTTAAAACGGTTTTTCAGACAATGGCATTTCGTGTAATTTTGCATTTGTCTCTAAAATACCGATTTTAGCGCCAATTTTTGTCACTACAGAGGTCGAATTAGCGCTGGCAAAAATAATCGACTGTTTTAATGATTTGCCTTGGGCCCACTGTGACAAAAAGCCCGACCCAAACGCATCACCCGCGCCTGTCCGGTCAATCACCGGCACATCCTCGTACATACCAGCCCGAATAATCGTTTTACCGTCACTCGCCATCACACCGTTTGGTCCATCACTAATGATCGCCGTCGGAACGTAGTGCATAGCATGTCGCACTAACTCTTCTAATTCGCTGCCTTCGACGATAGTCTGCATTTCCTGGCGATTAACCAGCAAAACATCGACGTCCTCAAGTAACGCTTTTAATTTCGATGATTGCAATAATTCACCCTTGCCAGGATTAAACATTATTTTCGTCCCTAACTCTTTTGCC
>DASSWW010000018.1:0-18350 GCA_035704495.1 Saccharimonadales bacterium (SeqCode) | reverse complement strand
TGGCGATACAGTTTTTACCTGGTTTTAATGCCGCTGAACCACAAGAGGTCGGATTTGATAATCTGAATCGACAGTATGAGTATTTATTGGCGTTTGCGACGCTGGTGATTATCGCTCCTATTGCCGAGGAAGTTCTGTTTAGGGGTTATTTATACGGAAAGTTACGTAAGTCCGTGCCAATCTGGGCAGCAATGATCGCCGTCAGTCTGTTATTTGGCGCACTGCACATGCAGTGGAACGATGGCTTTTTGGCTGGTCTAAATGTCGGGATTGATGTTTTTGTGCTAAGTATTGTGATGTGTAGTCTGCGTGAAGTCACTGGCAGTATTTGGGCAGGCATACTGCTCCATATGTTGAAAAACGGTCTGGCGTTTTACTTCCTCTTTATTAATCCGGTGTTATTGAATACAATAGGGGGGTAATGAAGAACCGTCATTTACCATTTCTTTTTTCTCGTCTGCCGCTTGGTCGGTAGTCTATTTTATATACCGACTGTTCAATGCAAATCTAACCAGGAGTGACTATTATGCGAGTATCAAAATTATTTACCAAAACCAGTAAAACTGCACCAGCTGACGAAGTGGCAAAAAATGCCCAATTACTGATTCGAGCTGGCTTTATCAATAAAGAAATGGCAGGCGTATATGACTATTTGCCATTGGGTAAAATAGTACTGAACAAAATCATGGACGTCATTCGTGAAGAAATGAACGGTGTTGGCGGCAACGAAATCAGCTTGACTGCATTGCAACAAAAAGACGTTTGGGAAGCATCGGGGCGCTGGGATGACCAGGTAATGGATGTATGGTTTAAAACCAAATTGGCCAACGGCAGCGAATTAGGTTTGGCGCCAACTCACGAAGAGCCACTGACGAAATTGATGCAAAATTTCATCAGTAGCTACAAAGACCTACCCGTGTATCCGTATCAGTTTCAGATTAAATTTCGCAACGAACTTCGCAGTAAAAGTGGGTTGATGCGCGGTCGTGAATTTTGGATGAAAGATTTGTACAGTTTTAGTCGTGATCAAGCTGAACACGAAGTATTTTATGAAGAAATCACGCAAGCCTACCACCGGGTCTATGAACGATTAGGCCTAGGTGAGATTACGTATAAAACCTTTGCCAGCGGTGGCAGTTTTACAAAATACAGTCACGAATTCCAGACACTCAGCCCGGTTGGGGAAGACAAAATATATGTACATAAAGGTAAAAACATCGCCATTAACGAAGAAGTTTATAACGACGAGGTGCTCGCTGATTTGGGTATTACTCGCGATGAACTTGTCGAAGAAACTGCGGTCGAAGTAGGTAATATTTTTCCACTAGGGACCAGGTTTTCGGATGCGATTGGCCTGAACTATACGGATGAAAATGGTGAATCCAAACCAGTTGTCATGGGCAGTTACGGCATCGGACCAAGTCGCGTTATGGGGCTGATTGCTGAACATTTTGCTGACGAAAAAGGATTGGTCTGGCCAGAAAATATTGCGCCCGCCAAAGTCTATTTGGTACGAATTGGCGGTGAACAAGCGACCGCTCATGCCGACGAACTATACAACGAGTTGACTGCAAAAGGCATCGAGGTGCTGTACGACGACCGTGATGAACGACCGGGTACTAAATTCGCTGACAGCGAATTAATGGGGATTCCGTACCGAGTTACCGTTAGCGACCGTCTGATAGAGGCTGGTACCTATGAATTTACGCCGCGAGTCAGTGGTGAAACGACACTATTGACACGTGACCAGCTGCTTGATACACTAAATTGACTACATGATACTTACGGAGGCCTACGCTATATATAGCGTAATAAATAATATTAGACCCCCATATACGAATGAGATTAAAGGAATAAATTTATGAAAAAGATATATCAAATTACCGATGCAGGAAAGCGCGAACTAGAAGCCGAACTGGCAGAATTAGTTGGACGTCGCGGTGCGATTGCCGATAAAATTGCCGAAGCGCGTGATTTTGGTGATCTAAGTGAAAATGCCGAATACGACAGCGCTCGCGAAGAACAAGGGCTTGTCGAAAGCCGTATTGCCGAAATCGAGGATATCCTTTTGAACGCCGAACTAATCAAGGCAGTTAAAAGCTCAAAGATTGTTCTGGGCAGTAAAGTCGAATTAAAAGCTGGTAAAAAAGTAACCACCTATTCAGTCGTTGGCCCAGTCGAAGCCGATCCATTAGAAGGCAAAATCAGCAATGAATCACCACTTGGCGAAGCATTGATGGGTAAAAAGGTTGGCGACAGCGCAACAATCACCACGCAAAAGGGTGAAATGACGTACCAAATCTCGGCAATCCACTAATTTTTCTGACTCAATACTATACTATACTATACTATAAAAATACCGCCTATGTGAGGCGGTATTTTATTGTGCGGATTGTACCAGACTAGTAATCTATGCCGCCAACTGGCTTTTTTGTACTTTGTTTTTCCAAATAGTCTTTTAATTGTTCGTCAACAAATGGATCGGTGTGCCGGTCGGTTTGCGGTTGACCTATAATGTATCCGTTACTATCATGTTTTACGAATCCGTTATGATCGGTAACGGCAAGTTGTCGCGTGTGCGCTAATTCCATTTCGTTATCGTACGTTGCTCCTAAGCGGCGATATTCACCCATGACGCTAGTGTCGTCGTTTTCGCTTGTTTCACGATACGCCTCGGCCCGTTCATACGCTTCGGCCAGCAATTCACTTTGACTTGGAGGTAGTTCATCAAGAATATATTCAATTGAGTGCTTTAGAGTTTCATCCTGCGTCGCATCATAGGCACGAATCAGTAAAAACAGATCCTTTAGCATAGGCGGGTGTTCGAAACTAATATCGTCGCGGCGTTTGGCAGGGACGCTTAGTGTTTCAACTGTTTCGGCTGGCAAAATGTTGGCGGCTAAATCGTGTGCGTCGTTAATAATGATCTGATCAATAAGTGCTTGTTGTTCGGCGGTTGTTTTCCCCTCGTAATGCTCCCAGACATTCAGAGAACCAGCGAGCGTCTGATAAGCTTCGCCGACGTCGCGCAGCTTTTCAGAATCAAGCTCCGATAGAATAGGAGGAAGGAGGTCGGTAATCGTCTTGCTAAAAGCTAGCTGTTCTTTTTCAGACTCCTGTAAAGGAGTAGCGATTGTATCGCCGTAAAGCCGTTGTTGTTCGTCAACCGGAGTTGGCTGTGAAGATTGCATATCTATCTGTTTCATACGCGATTCTTTTATTTTTAAAAGTGTTATCACTTTCGATTATACACCTCATGATATAAAAGTACAGTAAATTACAGAAAAAGACTTTTTTATCAGAATACGGTATACTGTAACAGATATGGCAACACTACAAGATTACCGCGACGAGCGACGACGAAAACTAGGCGAACTAAAGGCTTTGGGGGTTAATCCATATCCAGCCGAAAGTCACCGCACTCATCCAACAGGCGACATTACAACGCAGTTCAATCAGCTAGAGGGCCAAACGGTTACCATCGCTGGCCGCGTCATGAGCCTGCGCAAATTCGGCAAGCTAGCATTTATTGTGGTTAAAGATTTTAGCGGGCAAGTGCAATTATTTTTGCGCGCCGGCGAAGTGGCCGAATTGGACGGCGCAAACGGTATCTTGGGGATGAAAGAATTGCCGTTACTCGATACGGGCGATTTTGTTGAAGCGACAGGGCAGGTGATTAAAACACAAACAGGCGAAATTTCAGTTGGCGTCACAACGCTACGACTTTTGACAAAGTCGCTTCGTCCGATGCCAACCGAGCTGACTAATAAAGAAGAGCGCTTGCGTCGTCGTTATGTCGATATGAACGTCAATCAAGATGTTCGCGACCGTTTTGTGCGCCGCTCAAAATTTTGGCAGGCAACGCGTGATTACCTGAATCAAAATGGTTTTTTGGAAATTAATATACCCGTTTTAGAACATACGACCGGGGGAGCAGACGCTAATCCGTTTGTGACACACATGGACGCGCTGGACCATGATTTTTACCTGCGTATCAGCCATGAATTGCCGTTAAAACGATTGATTGGCGCTGGATTTGAAAAAGTCTACGACCTAGGCCCGCGTTTCCGTAACGAAAATTATAGCGACGAGCATTTGCCCGAACACGTTGCCATGGAATGGTACTGGGCCTATGCTAACTGGCAAGACGGCATGAAATTTATGGAAGGCATGTACAAGTACGTGCTAGAACAGACGTTTGGTACGTTGAAGTTCAAGCTCGGCGAATTTGATGTTGATATGAGCGGCGAATGGGAGGTGTGGGATTATGCGACAGTTATCAAGGATCGTTACGGTGTTGATGTTTATGAATCATCACTCGATGACGTCAAACGAGCACTCGCCGATAATAAATTAGAAGTCGAACAGACCGAAAACCGTGCTCGTGGCATTGATAAGTTGTGGAAGAATATTCGCAAAGACGTCGCTGGGCCGATCTGGTTAATCAATACACCAAAATTTATCAGCCCACTTGCTAAATCAAACCCTGATAACGATCAGACGGTTCAGCGCTTTCAACCAGTTATGGCTGGGTCAGAGCTTGGAAACGGTTTTTCAGAACTAAACGATCCAATCGATCAACTAAATCGTTTTGTTGAACAGCAAAACATGCGTGAAGCAGGCGATGATGAAGCGATGATGCTAGATATCGATTTTGTCGAAATGCTGGAATATGGCATGCCACCAGCATGTGGTTGGGGCTATAGCGAACGTGTATTCTGGATTTTTGAAGGAGTGACCGCACGTGAAGGCGTGCCATTCCCACAACTTCGTGTCGAATACGATAGTACGACGCGTGATATTTATCCCGACATTACGCTTGATTAATAAAAAACAGGCTGTCACTATACAACCTGTTTTTCTAAGTGATGCAGGATTATTTTTCGACGTTATTAATATCGTCACTACTTTCGGCGAGTTCGCCGATCAGAATGTCGATTTCGTCTTGGACGATTTGCTGCATATCGGGCACGGCAGTTTCTAGCCAGGTACCAAGTTCTTCTTCGGTCGCATTTTCTTGCATATCCAGTAGGGTCTTTAGCTGTTTATCGTCAAGCGTTTCAGTAATTTCGGTGCCAACGCGTTCTTGCAGCGTGTCGTTCAGGTGGGCGAGTAGCGATTCGATGTCTTGGCCAGTCAAATCAATACCTAACGCGTCCAGTGTACTTTGTGTAATAAATTGATGATTCATATAAATAAGTCCGTTTAGATAATAGTCTTTTTAGTATAGCGGTTTTGTAGCATGATGACTAAGCTGCCAGGTCCATAGGGTAGTCTGAACTATGAGCTAGCTGAGCGGTGATAATTGCTACGTCGCCTATGTGCTTGACATCAACATTATCGAGGCGATTGGGTAGTTTGTCTTCGTCGAGGCTGCGGTTTTCTTGCCGGGTTATTTTACGTTGTAAAGCGTCGCCTGCTTCGATAGCGACTTGATTACGTGCTTCTTGAATCGCTACATCGTCACGGTGTTCTGGCGTAATTGGTGTGGGGAGGAATGTTTCAGCTGACATGTTTGTTTTTCCTTTCGCATAGTTTTGTGCGATTGTTATAAATACATTTAAGCATAAAAGTAATAAAAAGTCAATGATTGTATCTCTATAACATATAAAACAATACTAAATAGGGTTGTAAAAAACGATTGAGTTTACTATACTAAGTATAGTAATAATAACGAAAGGATAATTAATCATGGCAAAAATTGCTGTATTTGTCGGCAGCCTGCAAGAAGGTTCATTTAATAAAAAACTAGCGAAAAACTTGGAAATATTAGTGCCAGAGGGAGTCGAATTTAATTACGTCGACATCAATCTGCCACTGTTTAATCAGGATTTGGAAGCAGATTTTCCTGCCGCAGCACAGGCGGCAAAAGATATCGTTGAAGCCGCTGATGGCGTCTTGTTCGTGACACCAGAATATAACCGCAGCATTCCTGGTGTGTTGAAAAACGCGATTGACTGGACGTCTCGCCCATGGGGCTCAAATTCGTTTGCTGGCAAACCTGCTGGTATCGTTGGCGCGTCACCAAGTCCTGTCGGCACGGCAGTCGCACAGGGTGACTTGCGTCACATTGCGGCGTACCTGGGAACAAAATTACTAGGTCAGCCAGAAGTCTATTTGGCAAATGCCCACGAGCATTTCGACGAAAAGGGTACTATTGTCGATAGCTCAAAAGAACTTTTGCAAGATTACATCGACACCTTTAGCGCTTGGGTAGAAAACGAAAAATAATCTATTCAAGAGGTAAAAAACGGACACTCATTGGGTGTCCGTTTTTATTAGCACCAGAACGAGCATTAGGCGACGATATTTCATCGGTATATACGGTACAATAGAGCCATGAGCGTTATTGAACCGGACTTTTCCTCTGATTTACCTATTTTTGACCAGCGCACAGCAATACTGTCGGCAGTGGATGCTAATCAGGTGACGATTGTTACCGCCGAAACCGGGGCCGGCAAAAGTACTCAGGTGCCGCAATATTTAGCGGAACATGGTTATCAAAAAGTTATTGTGACGCAGCCGCGCATTTTGGCCGCCCGCAATTTATCTAGACGCGTTCGCGAAGAGTGGGCGATTCGGACTGGCAAGGATAGTGATGAAGTGATTGGTTACCGAACGGCCCACGAACGTGACGATAATCCCGGGACGCAAATTTTATACTGTACTGATGGGCTGCAGCTGGTCCGCGAGATAACTGGCGCGGGTATTAGTGAGCGGCAGGTGCTGATTTTAGACGAAGTCCATGAATGGAATGAAAACATGGAAGTATTGGTAGCATGGGCTAAAAAACGCTGCCAAGAAGAACCGCGTTTTAAAGTGGTGATTATGAGCGCCACGATTGAAACTGACACGCTGGCGACATACTTTGATACAAGTGCCGTCATCGCGGTTCCAGGGCGCAGCCACGAAGTTACCAAGCGCCGTGGAACAGACGTTGTCAGTGAAATTATTGATCAGTTAACGACCGCAAAAAGTAACATGCTGGTTTTTTTGCCAGGTAAGGCCGAAATTCAAGATATTACTGACGCTATTAAAACCAAAGCTGATGCCGCGGGCGTGCCGATCATACCACTTCACAGTCAGTTAGAAGCAACGGCGCAGCAGCAGGCATTTGCCAATTACCCCAATGGCAAAGTGATTTTAGCTACCAATATTGCCCAAACTAGCGTGACGATTGATGATATTGACGTGGTGATTGATAGTGGACTAGAGCGCCGTAGCGAAGTGCGAAATGGTGTTGAAGGGTTGTTTATCGCCCAAGTATCACAAGCCGATTGTTTACAGCGTGCCGGACGCGCGGGGCGTACTAAAGCCGGTGAATACATTTTGGCGCCGCATGATACGCTACCGTGTCTAGAGTTCGACGACCGACCAGAATACGCGACACCAGAAATTTTGCGCAAACACATCGATCGTTTAACGTTGCGACTGGCAAATGTTGGGATTGATATCGAATTACTTGATTTTTATCATGACCCTAGCCACAAAGCGGTTGCCCAGGCGAAGCGCACGTTGATTGCATTAGGGGCGCTGACAAAAAATGGTGAAGTGACACGGATTGGGCGCCAGATGGAACAGTTTCCGGTGGAATCAAGCTATGCGCGCATGCTCATCGAAGCTCAGGAATATGGTAAAGACGTGCAAACAAAACTCGCGGCGATTATTGGCATTCAAGAAGTCGGTGGCATTGTAAAAGGTGGTACGCGACATACTGGCTGGCATAAATATACTAAACAAACCAAATCTGATTTGTTGGCGCAGTACGATGTCTTTTTGGAGTTACCAAATATTTTACACGAAGAATATGAAGACCTTGGTATTATCGGTAAAAATGTTTCCAAGGCCCGCGAGGTGATGGAGCGGCTTGATCGTGATTTGAAACTGGATGACAATTCGTTAACGGCCGTGACCGATGATGAACAGGATAAACTGCTTCGTTGTATCGTTGCCGGACAGATTGATCAGTTATGGACCGTTGGTGACCATGGTGAGGTAGTTCATATTGCGACCAAAAAAGTTCGTGAATTGTCGAGTAGCACCGTGGTGCGCAGTCCGAAGCTGATTGTCGGCACGCCATTTGATTTGCAAGTACCGACACATAGTGGCAGTTTGGAAACGCTACACCTTGTGCAGGGTGTAACAGCGGTGAATACAAAGTGGCTATTGGAACTGGCACCACATCTGTTTGCTGCTCGCCAGGGTAAAAACTATTATGATCCGCGATCTGGCCGCTTGGCAACCCGTCAATTGGTACGATTTGGCGGGCGGGTACTAGAAGGCGGCGGGGCATCGGTCACCGATAATACACCCCAAAATCGCCGATTATTTAACGAAACATTTGCGACATGGGCGTACGAACAGCTAGAGCGTGAACGACGTAATTTGGGGCGGTATCATAACAAACGCATTCCATCGATTCCACTGCGACAATTGCAGCAGCAAGTGAAAACGATTGCCGGTGGAGTGATTTCACTCGATGAATTAAATCAAAAGCAGCGTGCTGATCTAACGAATTTAGCCCGACTACAAACGCATGTTGGTGATGATTTTATGGCTCGATTGGGTACCACGGCACATCGTCACGACCAGCATGAAAAGCGCCATCGCAGTTGGAAACCAGCGCACAAACGTAAATACGATCGCCGCAAAGGAAGATAAATCTGGCAACGTGCTAGTGCTACAGAAAAGTGGTAAACTAAAGGAATATAATTATGATTGAAGTAAAGAACGTTACTAAAACCTACGGCAAGAAACACAATATATTTACGGCACTTGATGATGCTAGCTTTACGATTCCTGACGGCGCAAGCGTCGCGATATTAGGTAAGTCTGGTAGTGGTAAAAGTACATTGATGCACGCCATGAGTGGTTTGGACCGGCCAGAAGTGGGCGAAATTATTATTGACGGTAAGGACATTCTAAAGTTAAAAACCAAGCAAATTGACCATTTTCGCTCGAACGAAATGAGCTTTATTTTTCAAAGTTTTTTTGTGCAAGCTAACGAAAGTTGTTTCGATAATGTTAGTTTGCCACTCGAAATCGCCGACGTGCCAGTCAATAAACGGCGGGAAAAGGTGGAAGCGGCCCTAGATGCAGTTGAACTACTCGACAAAAAGAAATCACGTGCCCGCGATTTATCTGGCGGCCAAAAACAACGCCTAGCGATTGCTCGGGCAATCGTCAACGATCCAAAGATTATTTTTGCCGATGAGCCAACGGGCAACTTAGATAGCGTGACGGGTGACGTGATTGAAGATCTGCTGTTCAAATACAACAAATCTCGCGGTACGACGCTGATTATCGTGACACACGACGCAGACTTAGCTGCAAAATGTGACATGCAGATTCATATCAAAGACGGCAAAATTGAAGCGGTTGTCGAGCCAAAAAAAGTATCATCATCACGACCGCCAGTAAGGAAAATACAATAATGAAAATACGCGATACGGTACGCCGCGCCGGGCGAAGTTTACGACAAGCCAAAGCTCGCACTTTACTAACAAGTTTGGCAATTGGTGTTGGTGCTTTTACGATTACATTAGCGTTCGCTGCAGGCGAGGGTGGACGTGCGTATACAGACGCAATTGTTAGTGCTAATACAGACGTGCGTGAGTTAACCGTCACAAAGACCCCCGAAGAACAACAAGATGGCCCCCAGGAATACTCAGAGAATAACGCGGTTGATGCAGCGGCGGGGCCTTTTGGAGGCGCGAGTCCATTGACGCAAGACGATATCGAAAAAATACGGCAAGTTAATCAGGTCGTTTCCGTATCACCAAACTATAGCCCCCAGGTGGAATATGTTACCAGGGAAGGCGCAGATAGATTTGTTGCACCAATTTCGACCATTAGTTCTAGTGTTGATCTAGAATATGCTGCGGGATCTGTTGACGGCGAACTGGCAAATGACGAAATTGTTTTGACCGAAGAATATGCCAAAGCACTTGGTTTTGCCACGCCCGACGATGCGATTAATCAAACCGTCACAATCGTGGCAGATAAAATCGCCGCTCCTAATCAAGCAATCGCCAGTCGGTCGTTTACATATACGGTCAAGGGTGTCAGCAGTGAATCAGGACTCGCGTTTCGTGCACAAGGTTCGTTGCTTTTATCGAACGAAGCGGCAAAAATCCTGTACGACTACATTAATGAAGGAACTCGCATGTATGGTAATTTTATTTTAGCTGCAGTTCAAGTCGAAGATGAATCGCAGGCTGAGCAGGTCAAGCAAACGTTGTCTGAACTTGGGTATACTGCACAAACCGCAGATGACGTATTGGGAACGATTAATAATTTCATTAATGTCCTACAGGGTATTTTGCTTGGATTTGGCGCACTGGCAGTTTTGACCTCTGTGTTTGGCATTATCAATACACAGTACATTAGTGTACTCGAACGCACGCAACAAATTGGTTTAATGAAAGCATTGGGTATGCGACGACGCGATGTCGGACGACTGTTTCGCTATGAAGCAGCTTGGGTCGGCTTTTTAGGAGGTGCTATAGGATCGGGATTAGCGGTAGTTGCTGGCATGGTTGGCAATCCGTTGATTAGCGATACATTGAAACTCGACGATATCAGTTTATTAATTTTTAATCCACTCACGGTAGCGGGCGTTATTGCTGGACTGATGCTGGTATCGGTAACGGCCGGCATATTACCAGCCCGCAAAGCCGCCAAACTGGATCCAATCGAAGCGCTGCGGACAGAATAGACGACGTGATTGTGTAACATTACTACCGTTAGTCAGGCGGATGGTGCTACAATAAAAACATGTTAGATATTCGTTTTATTCGCACACACGCCGATGAGGTTCAAAAAAATGCCAAGCACAAAGGCTATGATGTATCGATTAGCGAACTTTTAGAGTGGGATAAAACCAAGCGTCAATTGCAACAACGTGCTGATGAATTACGCGAAAAACGTAATGAAATCGCCAGCAGTATGAAAGGTGGCAAGCCATCCGATACAGCGATTGCAGAAGGCAAAGCAGTCAAAGAAGAACTGAGTCAAGTAGAACTAAAACTGAAAGATGCCGACGAAGCGTATACTGGATTACTAAAGCAAGTACCAAACATGGCGTCATCAGACGTACCAATTGGCGCTACCGAAGACGAAAATGTCCTTGCAAAAACAGTGGGTGACAAACCTAAATTTGATTTCGCCCCCCGCAATCATTACGAAATCGCTGAACAACGCGATTGGATAGACAAAGAGCGAGCCAGTAAAGTCGCTGGTAGCCGATTTGCGTACATCAAAGGCGACTTGGTGAAACTACAATTTGCGATTATCCAATATGTTATCAATACGCTGAGTGACGAGGCAAAATTAAAAGAAATCGCGTCACGTGCTGGGCTAGATGTTTCGCTACGACCGTTTACACCAATATTGCCGCCGCTGATGATTCGTACTGATTTATACGATGCGATGGACCGATTAGAGCCGCGCGATGATCGCTACAAATTAGAAGATGACGATTTATGGCTACAGGGCAGCGCTGAGCATGTTTTGGGTAGCATGCATGCTGATGAAATTTTTGATGAATCACAACTTCCGTTACGATACGTCGGCTATGCTACTAGTTTTCGTCGCGAAGCCGGGACGTATGGCAAAGATATGGAAGGCATTTTGCGGATGCACCAGTTTGACAAGTTAGAAATGGAAAGCTTTACCACTGGCGATGATGGTCTGAACGAACATTTACTGTTTGTTGCCGTACAAGAATATTTGTTGAATGCGCTTGAACTACCGTATCAAGTGATACAAAAATGTACCGTTGATATCGGCAAGCCAAATGCTCGTGGTATCGATATGGAAGCATGGCTACCAGGACAAGATAAATATCGCGAAACCCACACCGCTGATTACATGACCGATTACCAAGCGCGTCGATTGAAAACGCGTGTTCGTCGCGAAAACGGTGACCTAGAGCTAGTACATACAAACGACGCCACTGCTTTTGCACTAGGTCGTATTATGATTGCCATTATCGAGAACGGTCAGCGCAAAGATGGCACTGTCGCAGTACCTGCGGTTTTGCAGCCATACCTTGGCGGTCGCACCCAGCTTTAATCATCTGTCGAAAAGTATGGATCAATAATACTGTCGCGATAGCCATCGTTTGGATAAAGCGATAAGACCTCCGAGGCTAAGCGGGGAGACTGTACGACCCTGGCAAGAACATTCATCGCCAAAATAATTTTTTTGTCGATGGCTTGTTGCATGGATTTTTCGAGTGTGTCAATAGCAGCGTATTCCTGTCCGCGCGTAGTGTATATGACAGAGTTGTGTTTTTTAACGACGCTATTGATGGCGCTTTTCGACATGTCAGAAATGCGGTCAGGAAGACCGTCTTGCTCGATGATGTCCTCGAGTGTTGCATGATTGATGTCTGGTTTGTCATCTACCTGGCGGCAGGCGTTGGTTGCGCCAAACGTATCGTCCGACCAGATGTTATCAAAGCCATATTGCAAACGATCGATATAACGGCGCGGAGATGTTTGCATGATGGTGCCGGGAATAACATGTCTTTCGTCAACAGGACCAGCTAGTTCTGCTGCTTCGTTTGTTTTTGCATTGGCTGCAAAGCCGCCGCGATCGGCATAGTAGCTTAGGGGGAAAATAAGCCCAGCTTCGAAACTGCTGTTTCGCTGACGAACCACAAAATCCGCCCAGTATGTGCCTTTTGAAATGTTGGGGTGTTGCGGGCTGGGCGCATGTTTTACAATCGTGGTTTTAATTGGCAACGGGATGGGCGGGATACCAGCTGAATCATATTTGTGTTGTTCGTGCTGATAAGCACGCTGGACCCGCTGAATATAGCGTGGACTCATCGAAACAAGATCAATGTCGTGGTTGATGCCAATCACTTCATCTTTGTCCTGCGTGTAGGCGCCTTGGTCTAAACTTGCCAGTAATGCGCCGTTCCATAAGTCACGACGAATCATACCAATTGTCGAATCGTCATAAAATGTCATGGCAGTACGGATGTCTAGGTCAGGATGGCGCTGTTTTGTATGGTCGATTGCAGCCAACGTTTTATCGATTTCGGGATTGTTTTGTTCGCTACTGGGGCTATTTAATCCAAGTACGACGCTAAAGGGTTGATCTGTTTGCTGCTGTGCATATTGGTCAAGTGCTTGCGGTATCTGGGCGGCTTCTTGGTGGGCGGCCACTGGTATCAACACCAAATGCGACGCAAGCGGTTGCCCGCTGTCATAAATACTATCTGCAATGTGCTGTCCATGCAAATTATCACGTTCATTTAGGTGAGTGACATATGTATCAATAATTTGGCGACGGGTCGGGGGTCGCCAGAGTGATTCAGCTTCGAAAAAAGGCTCCATTTAATGTATATTTTAATATATGTATACCAAAGTGTCAACTTTTATCACTAGTATAACCAAACGTTTCAATGCTATAATAATAAGTACAGAATCGTACATAAACAGGAGGGTAGCATGATTGAATCAATCGATATCACTGGCATTAAATACGAAGTAGACGATACCACGAAAAAATATGTACTAAAAAAAGTAGGACGACTCGATCGATACCTACCTAGGCACGCGCGCAAAAGTGCTACTGCAGACGTGCGCCTACGGCAAATAAATGGCGACCATGGCAATAAATACGAAGCCGAAATTGTGCTGAACATTCCTGATAAACGAATTACTTCGACGGATTCGACAGTTAATATGCTGGCAGCGGTTGATATTGTCGAAGCTAAAATTGTTGCGCAACTTCACAAATATAAAGAGGCGACTATTCCACACGTAGGCCGTCGTGGTGTTTTGAACCGATTCAAGCGTAGCTACGCCCGCGAAGCGCAGTAATATTGACTGTTTTGTGGCACGCCATACGAAAAGCCTCTTGAAAAAGAGGTTTTTCGTATGTCTAACTACTTTTATATGAGAGTAAAACAGCGTATAATACAGGGAGTATTTGACAGAAGTTGTAGGTCAGCGAGGGGATTATAAGAATGGTCAGTCGACAAAAAGCGTTAACAAAGGTGTTTGGTGATCCGCAACTGCGGATTTTAAAGGTATTACAGAAAAAAGTTGGAGCAATTAATGCTCTGACCGAAAAATATAAAAAAATGTCGACGCCGCAGCTGCAAGAACAAACGGCTGCATTGAAAAAACGACTTGATGATAAAAAAGTAACTCTTGACTCGCTTTTACCGGACGCTTTTGCATTGGTACGCGAGTCAGGCGAACGCGTTTTAGGGATGCGTCATTTCGACGTGCAGCTTATTGGTGGTATGGCACTTCACGAGGGGAACGTTGCCGAGATGAAAACCGGTGAAGGTAAAACATTGGTGGCAACGCTGCCGGTTTACTTGAATGCACTGGAAGAAAAAGGCGTCCATGTCGTCACAGTAAATGATTATCTGGCACAACGTGACGCCAGTTGGATGGGTGAATTGTACGACTTTCTTGGCATGACGACCGGTGTGATTATTAATGACGCGTCATTTATCTATGACAAAGAATTCGATAACAGCGCTCACGAAGATCCACGCATGCGCAAGTTACGTCCAGTTACTCGCAAAGAAGCCTATGCAGCCGACATCACCTACGGTACCAATAACGAATTTGGGTTTGATTATTTGCGTGACAACATGGTTAACGAAGTCGACTTACTGCGACAGCGAGAGCTAAACTTTGCTATCGTCGACGAGGTAGACTCGATTTTAATTGACGAAGCCCGCACGCCGCTGATTATTAGTGCTCCAGCTGCCGAAAATCCAGACAGTTACTATCAGTTTTCTAAAATTGCGGCAAAATTAACCTCTGGTGATTATGTACTAGATGAAAAGCGCCGTAGTGTTGCTTTGACCGACGAAGGTGTTGAAAAAGTCCAAAAAATGTTGGGGATAAAAAATCTATATACACCAGACGCGGTTCGATCGGTCTATCACATGGACCAGGCGCTACGTGCCCAAACGCTATTCCGCCGTGACAAAGATTATGTGGTGACTGGCGACGGTGAAGTTATTATCGTCGACGAACACACCGGTCGTTTGATGCAAGGGCGTCGTTATAACGAAGGCTTACACCAGGCAATCGAGGCCAAAGAAGGTGTTCCGGTACTGCAGGAAAGCATGACGCTGGCAACCGTTTCGTTCCAAAATTACTTCCGTTTATACAACAAGCTATCGGGTATGACCGGTACGGCGTTTACCGAAGCCGAGGAGTTCCAGCAAATTTATAGCCTGGATGTCGTGCAGATTCCACCAAATCGGCCAATTAGTCGTATCGATCACCAAGACCTTATTTTCAAGACCGAAAAAGGTAAATTAAAGGCCGTCGCTGATGCGATCAAGGAATATCATAAGCAAGGTCGTCCGGTACTAGTTGGTTCGGCATCGATCGCAAAAAATGAATTGATCGCAGGTTGGCTTGATAAAGAAAAAGTACCCTACGAACTATTGAATGCTAAAAACAACGAACGCGAAGCCGCCATCGTTGAAAAAGCGGGTGAAAAAGGTGCAATTACACTGGCAACCAACATTGCCGGTCGTGGTACTGACATCGTACTTGGCAAAGGTGTGGTTGAACTAGGCGGGTTAGTCGTGATTGGATCAGAGCGTCATGAATCTCGACGTATCGACAATCAGTTACGTGGTCGTGGTGGACGTCAGGGTGACCCTGGTGAAACACAGTTTTACGTTAGTACCGAAGACGATTTGATGCGTATTTTCCAGGGCGAACGTATTGCAGGATTGATGGATCGTTTGGGCGTTGATGAACACACGCCGATCCAAAACAAGGCGGTGTCTAAAACATTAGAAGCAGCGCAAAAACGTGTTGAAGGTTATAACTATGACACACGTAAAAACGTTGTGCAGTACGACAACGTGATTAATCGCCACCGTCGTGTTGTGTATGTGATGCGTCGCAAGATTTTAGAAGGTGACAACATTCAACCCGAAATCCAACGCTTAATTGACGAAAAGCTTCGTGAATTAACTGTGTTACCAGCTAGGAACAATCCTCGTTTTGCCGATGAATTTGAAGCGGTCTTTCCAATGGATGCCAAAGAAATTGAAAAGATTGGCGCTGAAAAGAAAGACAAGCTACGTTTTGAACTAGCGCAAAAAGCAGTCGCCAAATTATACAAAGACAAAGCCGAAGAAGTGGGTGTCGACAATCTCCGCCGTGTCGAGCGAGAGGCATATATGGCGGTGCTTGATACACTTTGGATGCAACACCTGGAAAACATGCAACACCTACGTGAAGGCATTCACTGGCGTAGTGTTGGACAGCGCGATCCACTAGTCGAATATCGCAGTGAATCGCAGAATCTCTTTAATAGTTTGCAAGCGACACTTCGCGATGAAGTTGTCAGAGCGGTAATGCATGTTCATATACACGACGCGCTAGTAAAAGAAGCAAGCGACGACGAGTATGAAACTGAACTAACTCGTATGGCTGAACATGCGGTCGAAAAAGGTGTTAATGAGATAACCGGCGGCGAAGAAAGTCGCGACGGTGACTTCAAAACAAAAAAAGCTAAATCGGTCGCCGAACTGAATAAGCAAAAAAATGCTGTTCGTAAAAAGAAGAAAGCACAGCGCCAGAATAGAAAAAGTAACCGTAAATAACAACGGGTAGCAAAGGTGAATTAAGTATGCAACATACCGTTGAAGAAGTACGATTAAAAAACGGCGCGCGCGGACTACTGATTGATATTCCTGGTGCGACTGTTATGAGTTTTCAGTTTCAGTTTCGCGCAGGTAATCGCTATGTGCGCAACAAAGATAATTACGAAACAGCTCACGTCATGGAGCACATGGCGTTTGGCGCGAATGCCCAGTTTAAGTCAGAGCACGAATACGAGGCTGAGTTTACAAAAAACGGCGCCTACCACAACGCATACACCAGTGATTTATCGATGGTCTATGTCGCCGATTGCGCTGATTTTGAATGGGATCGTATCTTTTCATTGCAGCGCGTCGCTATTTGCCAACCAAAGTTCGATAAAGACGAACTTGACGCCGAAAAGGGCAACGTTAAAAGCGAGCTGACTGGTTATTTAAACAACCATAATCGGGTACTATGGCCAAAGATTCAACAACTACTCGGCGAAGATGTTTATACATTCTGGCAACGCCTACAGACGATTACAAACATATCGATTGCGGACATCAAAGAACATCATCAACGGACGCATACGGCTAAAAATATGTGTTTTGTTATTGCCGGTAAACTAAATGGTCGCAAAGCAGAAATAAAACGTCAATTAGAAGAATGGGAGCTACCCGAAGGCGAACGCTTTGAAGTACCAAAAGACGAATTAACTCGCGGAAACCCCACTCTTATTCGCCGCAAAGAGGCTTCAAATCTAACTTTTGGCTGGTCAATGACAATACCACGCGAACTAAGTGACGAAGAGGCCGAAGCTATGAACTGTTTGGACCAAATATTAACTGGTACAATGCATTCACGCATCTACGGCGCCGCACGTAAAAAAGGGTTAGCGTATGGTGTTTTTTCGGACACGTCAGTCGGCTTTCACGATAGTAGCTGGGATTTTGGTGGTCAAGTCAACCTCGAAACGTCAGGTGGCTTATTTGATATTATCGTCCGTGAAGTCAAACAAGTATTAGACGGTAAAATAACCGAAGAAGAGCTGGCGGCGGCTAAATCGTATGCGCTTGGCCGGCATCAAATGGGCGCACAAACGGTAGCGCAAATTAGTAATTTTTATACCGGTCGTTATTTTGCGGACGGTATTGTAAAAGAGTATGAAAAAATACCTGATGCTATTCGTAAAACGACACGTGAATGCATTATAAATACGGCTAACGAATTTATTAAGAGCGATACATGGGTACTGGCTGGCGTTAGTAGCGGTGAAAAAGAAGAAATCGTTGAATTGAACGACAAATTAGCAAAGATATTCGAAAAGAAGTAAAATGCAATTATGAAGATTGCGATTGCAGGTTACGGCGCAGAAGGCGAATCAAACTATCGATATTGGAACACGCCAGGCAATCAAGTGGTGATTGTTGACGAGCAGCAGCCAGAACGTACCGTACCGACTGACGCTTCGATTATTGTCGGTGAAGATGCGTTTACGCGGCTGAAGGGGTATGATTTAGTGGTGCGTACAGCTGGTTTGGCGCCTCGTAAAATTACCACCGATGGAAAAATATGGTCAGCAACGAACGAGTTTTTTAGTAAATGTCCCGCGCCAATTATTGGTGTGACTGGTAGTAAAGGCAAGGGAACGACCTGTAGTTTGATTGCTAGCATCTTGCGTGCTGGTGGTAAAACCGTGCATTTGGTTGGCAATATTGGTGTGCCCGCGCTGGACATTCTATCGCAGATTAACGCTGA
>DASSWW010000008.1:0-2277 GCA_035704495.1 Saccharimonadales bacterium (SeqCode) | reverse complement strand
CCTGTGCTGAATAAAATTGATTTGCCGGCTGCTGACATTCCACGTGTGTCCGCAGAAATTATTAATTTGCTCGGTTGTGACGAAGCGGACATTTTAAAAGTCAGCGCCAAAACTGGTGAAGGTGTGGTGGACGTGCTAGATGCTGTCGTAGAGCGCATTGAACCGCCCGCAGGCCAGCCCGATCAGCCAACTCGTGCACTTATTTTTGACAGTTACTACGATGATTATCGCGGAGTTATTCTGTATACCCGCGTCGTCGATGGCACGATTAAAAAAGGCGATACGATTGAAATGCTAGCAACAGGCGCCCATGGTATCGCCTTAGAAGTTGGCGCTCTGGCACCGGCAATGAGTCCTGGCCCCGAAATTACGACTGGTCATGTTGGCTACGTCGTGACCAACTTAAAAACAACGCGCGACGCCCGAGTAGGCGATACGGTAACAGTAAAACGCAATCATGCCGAGGCGATGTTGCCTGGGTATCAGCACGTCAAACCATTTGTGTATGCCGGGTTCTTTCCGGTGTCGAACGAAGATTATAATGAGTTAAAAGAAGCCGTCGAAAAACTGAGCCTAAGTGATTCGGCGCTGCAGTTTGAACCTGAAAACTCGCCGGTACTTGGCTTTGGTGTCCGAATTGGTTTTTTGGGATTACTCCATATGGATATCGTGCGCGAACGATTAGAACGCGAGTATTCACTCGACTTAGTCGTCACAAATCCTAGTACGGATTATCAAGTGACGCTACAAAACGGCGACGAGCTGGATATCAAATCGGCTTCCAGTTTGCCTGATCCATCAAAAGTCAGCGAAATTCGTGAACCATGGATTAAGGGTGAAATTATTGTACCAAAAGATTACATTGGTGCAGTCATCCAATTAATTATTAGCAAACGTGGATTACAAAATAATTTAAGTTATATCGACGAGCGTGCCTTGATTAGTTTTGAAGCACCGCTGGCAAATTTGTTGACGGATTTTTATGATCAGTTAAAATCGGTGACCAGCGGCTACGGATCGTTTAATTACGAACTGGATACGTACCGGGTCGAAGATTTAGTCCGTGTTGATTTTTATGTCGCGGGTGAAATCGTCGATGCTTTAAGCGTTATGGCGCATCGCAGTGAATCGCAGCGACTGGGCCGTATGGTGGTGGATAAGTTAAAAGACGTCATTCCACGTCAAAACTTTCAGGTTGCTTTGCAGGCGGCGATTGGGGGTAAATTCATCGCCCGCGCCGATTTATCAGCCTATCGCAAAGACGTCACGATTGGATTGTACGGTGGTGATGTGTCGCGTAAAAAGAAAGTCCTCGCCAAACAAGCAAAAGGTAAAAAACGTATGAAGAGGTTTGGTAAAGTTGATATTCCGTCCGAAGCATTTACGGTCATGTTGAAACGGGATTAACCTGATACAATAATCTAATGAACGGTATTGATCACCTCATCGCAAACTACCAACCATCTGACTATGCAGTGCAGCTGGTTCATGAAACCAGTATTACGCTACTGGTTGGTATATCTGGCGCTGGCAAAGACACGATTAAAAAAAAGTTATTAGAAAAACCTGATTTCCGTGATATCGTTTCGCATACTACCCGCCAGCCGCGCGTTAATAACGGCGCTCCCGAAGTGCCAAACGTCGACTATCACTTTATTGATGACAATACGGCCAAGATGATGATTGAAAACCGTGAATTTATTGAAGCAAAATTTGTGCATGGTACGGTATACGGCACTAGTGTTGATGAGCTGCAACAATCACATGACCAGGGTAAAATTGCAATTACTGACATCGATGTGCAAGGAGTGGCCGAGTATAAAGAGTTGACCCAGTCTGTTGTCGCTATTTTTGTTTTGCCGCCTAGTTATGCGATATGGCGTAAACGTCTAGCGCAGCGATATGAGTCGCCTGAAGCATTCGAGGCCGAATGGACCAAACGTCGCAATAGCGCCATTAAAGAATTAACAGATGCGTTGGAAGTACCGTATTACCATTTTATTATCAATGACAATTTAGAACGAGCGGTAACCGTGGCTGATGAAATTGCTCACCACGGCGATACATTTCATCGCAAGGATGACGAAGCGCGTCTGCGTGCCCGTGACTTACTCGAAGCGATTCAGCATAGTTTTTGACGCTATAGCCTAGCACTCTGGTTGCATGAGTGCTAATAATACGCTAAAATAAAACTATGACCAATCGCCAAATAGCCATTTTAGCTGCCATCATTGAACAGTACGCCGAAATTGCCGTTCCAGTCGGCAGTGTTATTTT
>DASSWW010000010.1:0-3203 GCA_035704495.1 Saccharimonadales bacterium (SeqCode) | reverse complement strand
CACTACGCCAAAGAAGCCCTTGGTCTAGCGGCTCGAATCGGTAAATCTTCGGGCTATGGTGGGGTCGCAGAAAATATCGATCAACCACAATACGCAACAGCGGTCGGTTTGATGCTGACAGATGTTCATAACGATGGTACGATTCAATCCCATCACGCCAAGAGTGGCGGTAAGTCTGCCGTGAAAAGTGCTAGCGGATTTATCTCAAAATTCCTAGACCGATTCAAGGTATAAGTTTTTTGTACAATAAATGATATACTGGATTAAGAATAGAATATCTGGGGAGAGCGCATTCCATGCCTGAAGTAAAACCAAGTGAAATACAATCGTTTGCCAGCATCAAAGTAGTTGGTGTCGGTGGAGCCGGCGGTTCTGCTGTCAATCGTATGAAAGACGCCGGTCTGTCTGGTGTGCAATTTATTGCCATGAACACCGATGCGCAGGCGCTACATAACTCAAAGGCCGATCTAAAAATCCACCTTGGCCATGCGACAACTAACGGATTAGGTGCCGGTGCGGATCCATCAACCGGTGAAGCGGCCGCCAATGAATCACGCGATGAAATTCGTTCGGCAATCGAAGGTGCAGATATGATCTTTGTCACCATTGGTGCCGGTGGTGGTACGGGTAGTGGCGCCGGGCACGTTGTAGCGGAAGTTGCTCGTGAAATGGGCATTCTGGTTGTTGGCGTCGCTACCAAACCGTTTAGCTTTGAAGGTGACAAACGTCGTCAAAACGCCGATTGGGCAATCGCACAGCTAGGACGGCAGGTGGATACATTAATTACGATTCCAAATGATCGTTTATTACAAACGATTGATCGCCGCACGCCGCTCCTAGAAACATTTAAAATTGCCGATGACGTACTTCGCCAGGGTGTGCAGGGTATTTCTGAACTTATTACCGAACACGGTTTGATTAACTTGGACTTTGCCGACGTCAAAGCAATCATGAGCAACGCCGGCTCAGCATTGATGGGAATTGGCCGCGCCAGTGGCGATGACCGTGCTGCTCAAGCCGCTCAACAAGCAATTGAATCACCACTTATCGAAGTTTCGATTGATGGCGCCAAGGGCGTTCTGTTTAACGTCACCGGTGGCTACGACATGAGTATGAGTGAAATTCAAGAAGCTGCCGAAATTATCACCAGTTCGGTATCACCAGATGCCAACATTATCTTTGGTGCCACACTAAAGCCTGAGCTAGAGGATGAATTGATCATTACGGTGATTGCAACAGGCTTTGACAGCGCCTATTTCCACGAACAAGCCACGCAATTAGGCACACCAGCGCAAATAGAACACCGCGAAACCGTTGATGACGCGGCGGTCGAGGCAATCGATATGGAACTTGATAAAGTAGATGCCGCAGCAAGCTTTGCTGATGACACCACCCACAACATCTGGAATGATCAACCCGAAGAAAACGACGAATCAGATACACCAGCTTTCCTACGTCGCCGTAAAAAGAATAAAAAGTCGAACGAATCTAAATCAGACGAATCGTAAAAAAGGCAGGCCATGAGCTCGAAATATAAAATTGGTGACAGTCGCGTAATAGAATCACGTGAATCCGCCGATGGCGTCACAATCCGCCGCCGCCGCGAATCGCATGATGGCAAACATCGCTTCACGACTTATGAACGTATTGAACGGCCTAATTTGGCAGTCGTCAAAAAAGATGGCTCACGCGAGCTATTTGACCGTGATAAACTATCGAACGCGATTAAACAATCAGTCGGTAAATTCTTTTCGTCGGAAGTCGAAGTAGAAGAAATGATTAATGACGTCGAAGATGCGTTGTATGAACTAGGTGAAAGTGAAGTTGTGTCTAGCCAAATTGGCGATTTAGTACTCGACGAATTGGCTGCCCGTAACGAAGTCGCCTACGTTCGTTTTGCCAGTGTGTATCACGAGTTTAAAACGCTGGACGAGTTTGAAGAAATTTTACAGCAACGCCGAAAGAAGTAAATCCATGCGAACTCTTGTGATTTATAAAGAAGAAAGTGATCATGCAAGGGAAGTAATAGACTATCTGCGTGATTTTGAGCGTCAAACTGGTCACGCACTCGAAACGATAGATCCAGAAACTCGTGACGGTGCAGATTTTTGTCGGGCACACGATATCGTCGAATATCCGAGCATTGTTGCACTAAGTGATGATGGCAAATTACAAAATTTATGGCGCGGTCAACCACTCCCAACGATTAGCGAAGTCAGTTATTATGTTTAAATCTAAAAAAGCAGTTGCTGGCATGCAATCGAACAGATGGACATTTGGAACAATGCTGGCATTCGGCATTATCGGTCTGATTACTAGTTTTGTGCTGGCGGTTGAGGAGTTTCATCTGTTAAAAGACCCTGACCTCGTACTCAGCTGTTCGATTAACCTGGTGCTTAACTGTACCGAAGTTATGAAAACCTGGCAGGCAAGTGTGTTTGGTTTTCCTAATATGTTTATTGGTTTGATGGCGTTTCCGATTGTCATTGTGGTGGCGGCACTTGGGCTGTCACGCGCGGTTCTGCCACGCTGGTTTTGGTTGGGTGTGACGACTGGCTATACCCTTGGCGCCATATTTGCCTACTGGCTGTTCTTTCAGAGTCTGTACGCTATTCAGATTTTGTGTCCATGGTGTCTGATTGTCACGTTTAGCATGACGTTATTGTTGGCAACTGTCATGCACTATGCGCTGCGCCAAAACATTTTTAAGGTTTCGAAACAACGCAACAAACAGATTCAAGCTTTTTTGACTGGTGGTTATGACAGATTAATTGTCGCTAGCTGGATTGTGCTGCTGATTGCACTTGTGTTGCTTAAATTTGGTAGTGGCATTTTTGCCTAAGCACTGGCGCTCTATCGCCTAATCGGGTGCTGTCTATTGACTTATTATGTAGAAAGTATATAGTTTTTACATGAATGAACTTTACCTGACAGATGAGCAGGGATTTACACCTGAACGACAATTGGATCATGCGGAAGTGGTCAGGCGACTGCAGCAATATGGATTTGAAGACGTTACTATCGAAGATGTCAGCGATTTAGACGATGCATTTTTAATGGGCTATATTGCTCAACTGGCAATCAAACGGCAACGCGACCCCGAAGCAGTGTATGGTCGTATTGGTATTTCGGTTGAACAAATTGATAATACACAGTAGTTGCCAAGGGCGGTTATTAGGGGTAAAATTAAATACAGAACGTTC
>DASSWW010000063.1:0-9347 GCA_035704495.1 Saccharimonadales bacterium (SeqCode) | reverse complement strand
GTAACAGTAGACACACCAACAGAATTTAGCGTTCAGCTTGATAACATAGCTAACGCTACTGGTGTTAACGCCCGTATTGAAATGGCGCTTACCAAAGGCAATCCAAGTGCAATTCTTATTGAAGAGAAAAATACCGACGGAACATATTCTCCAATGCCTCGTGGTAGCGAAGAAGTTTTTTCATTGGCATCTACCGGTACCAAAGATTACAGAGTTACATTTGAAGATACGGTTACTTACAAAGCGTCAGTGACACTTTTGAATGATGTGAACGACGAAATCATCGCCGAACTGCCCGTAGTAATTAATGTGACCGAAGCTGCACCCGTTACTGGTCCAGTATATCGCACCGATGCTAGCGGTGTTGCGGAAGAGTACTTTGATACTATTCATGCAGCAATTTCTGACGCTGACAGCGCAAACGGAGTCACTGAAGCTGGTGATACAATTGTATTAAGCGAAAATCTTACCACGGATCGTCAAGTTACTATCAATCAGCCTATCGTCATTGATGGTAACGGGCACACTCTAAGTACATATGGCGAAAAAGACGGTAACAGTAAGAACTCGGTCATCAACATTATCGGTACGAACAATGTTACTATCTCGAATCTGATAATAGATGGCACGAACGGTACGGATCTCCACGGTATAAACGTGTATGAATCTACAAATGTGCAGTTGAACAATGTCGCAAGTAACAATAACAATGCCGGGCTGATAGTGAACAGCTCTTCTGTAACTGCTTACAATATTACTACCAGCGGCAACGCATGGTATGCGATGAACGTTGATCAAAAAACCAGCCAACCAGCGATGCTGACAGTGAAAGGTGCAAGCTCTCACGCTGAAGCAGGCAAAGCACATATCTACGTTGACGATAGTACAAAAGAAGTGGTCGTCCGAGACGTGAACGAACAGTATAGTGTTACGACTTATGGAAATGCAAAGGTTTATGTGCTTACTCACACGCTGCCAAACATCAGCGGTCCAAAAATTAATGTCATTGCGCCTGCAGACGATAGCACAGTCGCAGGAGAGATTACTGTAAATGTCAAAGCAACAGACCCTGATGGCGATGCTGTGCGTAACGTATCTCTCAAATTCCTTGGGGATAATGATTTTGAAAGTAGTTCTTACAATTTAGAACAGATTGACGATAGTAACATGTGGAAAGTGACTTTGAATACTAAAGACTTCGAAAATAGTTTCGGCCGCTATACGTTGAAGTTTAATGCCAACGATGATCGTGACAAGAGTCGTAGCAATAAAAGCACGAAAATTAATATAGATAACGCTAATCCAAAGATTACAACTATTACGCCGCTGAACGGTGACGCAGATAGCGGTGATGTTTTTGTCAAAGTTAAAATTGATGAACGTGGCGCCGCTGGCCTGAACCGCGTTTATGTCAAATTTCAAGAGAACGGTAGCGACAAAGAAAGTGGTCAGTATACTCTTTACCGCGAAGGTGATACCGATTTCTATTCGCGAACTATCAATACTAACGAGTTTGAAAGTGGTTCTGATAAGTACACCCTGAAGTTCGTAGCTAACGACACCGTAGGCAATAGTCGCAGTCACAAATCAGTTAATAATTTCTTAGTCGACAACGCTAGCCCCTCTATACAATTTCTTTCACATGAGGAAGGCGATGTAATCGGCGGCGAAGAGACCGTACGTGTCAAAATTACTGATGATAGTCCACTGAATTATGTTACTTTCAAACTGGTTGGCAGCGAATTCGGTGAATCACACGGTTACGCAATGCAAAAAGTTGACGGTACAGCAAACGAATACGAAGTTACTTTTGATACTCGTGACACCGTACCAGCTGGCGAAACCACCAACTATAATTTCAAGGTTTCAACTGAAGACGCGCAAAGCCATAACCGCTCTAGTAAGTTAGCGGTAACTATTGATAATGAAGCTTCGGATGCACCTATTATCAGCGCACCAAGCGAGAGTCAAGAATTCCCAGGTACTCCTGGCGTTATTCGCGCCGAATGGTCAACGCCGGATGATACTAGCGGTATTGACCGATACCAAATCCGATATGAGTACACACGCGATGGTAGCGTTGTCGTCGACACACGTGATACAGATAATCCATACCGCGACCAACAATTATCGGGCGGCGTTTTAAGCGCATTTACTATTGATGTACGCGCTCAAGATAACGCAGGTAACTGGAGCGAGTGGAGCGATGCAGTAACATACTACTACGGTGTAAGTGCACCTAGCAATGAAAATGAAGATGGTGACGATTCTACGAGTAATGAAGACGAAACTGATTCTACAAATACAGACCAAGCTACTAATTCGGGCAGCAATACGCAACAGTCAATTAGTCGAACTGGCGCAATCACCGCATTGACTCAGCCTATTTTCGCAAACGCTGCAAATAATGGACTAGTGTTTAATGGCTCTGACGTTCTTGGCGCACAAGACGACGAAGACGAAAACACCGAAGAAGATGACGCTGAAGTCCTGGGTACCCAAGACAACGGTACACCACTAGCAAACACTGGTGCGATTGAAACAGGTAATGATATCTTTAAGATCTTTGGCCTAGCATGGTTTTGGTGGCTTGCAATTGCCAGCGTTGCTGTCGCTGGTTGGCTATGGCTTGCCGCAGCGATTCGTCGATATCGCGGAACCGAAATCTAAAGATTCTATATATCTAGTGACAAAAAAGCGAGAGACTATTACGTCTCTCGCTTTTTATGGTGTAAATGGGTATACTATAGGCACAAGCGATACCATTAATGAAAACAAAAAAACCAATCAGAAAACTACCGCTCAAAAAGCATCTGCATCGACAGGTGAAATTAGCGGTGGTGCCGCACAAATCTAATCAGTATCGTCCGCATCTGATTCGGCGTTATGGATTGGTTGCGATTTTTGTGGGAGTGATTGGCTTGCAGCTAGGCTATAACGTCACAACCACCGGCACAGTGCTGGGCGACAAAGCCAGTATTACGGTCGCGGCGCTGCTAAATGGTACGAACGATGCTCGGCGTAGCCATAATCTAAACGACATTCAACTTAATCAACAATTAAATCAAGCGGCGTATCTGAAAGCCAACGACATGTTTGCGCAGCAATATTGGGCACACACGGCACCAGACGGTACCGAACCATGGAAATGGTTTGCCCAGGCCGGGTATGACTATGCTAGAGCCGGCGAAAATCTGGCCAAAAACTTTTATACAGCAGAATCAGCGACACAAGCATGGTTGAATTCACCCGAACACCGCGCAAATATTTTAGAACCAGGCTATAAAGATGTCGGTTTTGCGGTGGTGAGTGGGAATCTTGACGACAAACCAGCGACAATTGTCGTGGCATTATATGGTCAACCAGCTACCGAAGGCGTGGCGGGTGTACAAAGCACGGTGGCAACCGCCAGTACACCGACTGGCGGTATCGTCACGCAATTAGGAATGGCAGTGCAGTCCATGACTCCCGCAGTGTTGGGATCAATGTTGCTACTTAGTTTTGCGACAGGGATCGCAGTCATGGCTCATATGTATCGACAAAAACTGCCAAAAGTCATGCGTCAATCATGGTATCGTCATCACGGTGCGATTAAAGCCGGTGGGATGCTGACTGTTATGGTTGTCATGCTGGCACTGTACAGCGGCGGCCAGATTTAATACCGCTTATTCTTGCGTAAATGACAGAGGTAGTATTAAATATACGCAGATTGTTTTTACAAAAAAAACATCGTACCATCGAATGCAGAGCAACAGGTAGGCAAGTCAAATTGCATATCAAACATTTTGAGGCATCACAACAACAGGAGTGATTATGAGTCGCCAAAAACGTGTCCATGAAAAAAGGGCGCAAGCAAATGTTATACGAGCAACCACACGTCTTAATATTCGCCTAACAACGTCGCCATTTACTCATGAAAAAGATGATATCGATCGAAAAGTGCGTCGCCAAATACAAGAGGTGAAAAAGGTCGAATTTCCTACTCCACAACTGTGCGTGGTTACCATCACAGGATGTGACCCAGTCAGCGAAATTCGCACACAAGTTGAATTGATTCTGCAAAAATGCAAAGTCCGCCCCTAAAGTACGAGCCTGCTCCTTTAGGGGGCGGGCTTTTACTTTACCCGAATACCACAAAATCTAGTACACTATAAACATGAGTATTACCAAAGCAATTATTCCTGTGGCTGGGTGGGGAACACGCCGGCTGCCAATCACCAAAGCAATCGAAAAATGCATGCTGCCAATTGGCAACCGACCAATTGTCGATTATGTCGTGTATGATTGCATCGTTGCTGGTATTCGGGACATTTATTTTGTGATTAGCGAAGAAAGCACTCAAGTGCAGGCCTATTACGGAGAAAACGCCAAACTGCACGCCTATCTGGCCGCTAACCAACGCGAAGACTTGCTACGCTTAATTGCGCCGTTGCCAGGCGTAACGTTTCATTATGTGAGGCAACCTAATAACGGCAAATATGGCACGGCGGTACCTGTTGGGCTGGTTGCGCCATTATTACAGCCAGGTGAATCAGTTGCTGTTCTGATGGGTGATGATTTTGTGTATAACGCCGATGGCAGTAGTGAAGTCGCTAGATTGATGGCCGCAACTCCCGAAAATGGTAATGCGCTATTATCAGCAGCAATCGATCCAGCGGTCGTCAGTAATTACGGGGTGCTTGCGCTAGATGAACAAGGAAATTATGCACACATTGTCGACCGGCCAACGCCCGAAGCAGCGCCCAGTAGCACGATTAATATCAGTAAATACGTTATGAACTACGACTTAATCAAAGCTGCCGAAAGCTATACTAGCGCCGACATGACGGGCGAATATCATATGACTGAAGTAATGAATCAATACGTCTCTAGCGGAGGGTCAGTCAAAGTCGTTCCGATAGAGGGGCAATACCTAGATGGCGGCAGCGTTGGCGGTTGGTTGCACGCCAACAACCTTATTGTAAATGGCCGATAAGACAGTTACTGTTTATGTTTGCATAGTAGGACAGACTATCGTTAAATAGTACCAACTATTCACATCGTGTGATGGTTTGCCCCTTAGAAGTTAGGCAAAATGATGGGTACTAAACCAAAAAACAGCGGTAAAGAACCGCCGCGATATCCATTGTACGTTTTATTTTTAGTGTTGCAAAATGCGCACTTAAAAAACCCCGAATCATTCATTCAACGTGATGATGAACTGGAAAGTGTTGATATGGAACAACGCCTATCAGAAATTAAAAGTTTGGATTAATGAATCTTAGTAGAGAGGTGGCGAGAGCCATGCAATATACATATACCGACGGAATGGTGCAAACCATTCGCAAGTTGATTGAGCAGTTGAAAATCGATGACGAGCAGATTCAGCACGCAATCTACCCGCCAATTGGTGACGCCGATTTGGACGCGGTATTGCAGCGGTCATACCAACTGCGCGCAGAAGACGCCGCCGATCGGCGCAAGCACAAAGCCGAATGTAAACAGGCAGGAAAAATCGGGGATTGTCCCGGTAGAGAATACCTGAACAATGCAGATCAAGTAAGATTTTTGATTTCGCACATCGAACAGTACCAAAAAAATTTGGATAACGCCAAGGCAGCATAGCCGCGGCGCTGACATTTTGCCAGCACAAATAGTATAAGCCCATTCACGAAGTTGAGCCTACTCCTTCGTGAGTGGGCTTAATTTCATATTCTACCCCTTGTCTGATAGGGTATTATCTGTTACAATTGACAACTGATTGATTAATAATAAAAGGAATCATATGACAAAAGCAGTCGTTAAGGTCGGTGGCAAACAATTTGTTGTTGCCGAAAAAGAGACCCTACTGGTGGACCTCCTCCAGGAAGGCACAAAAGAGCTCACGCTTGATGCACTGTTGGTAATTGATGGTGATAAAACCACCGTTGGCACACCAACTGTTAATGGGGTGAAAGTTACCGCAAAAGTCGTTGACGATTTGGTCAAAGGCGACAAAGTTCGTATTATCCGCTACAAAGCGAAAAAGCGCGTCCACAAAGAAATGGGCCATCGCCAAAAATACAGCAAGATTGAAATTACTTCAATCAAATAAACAGGAGGGGCTCGCCCCTCCTGTTTCATTTTTGGAGTAAATCCAAAAACTCACTCCTCCCCCTAAAGCTCGGCTAACGCCTCGTTCCTTGTGATAACAAAAATACCCGCTCATGATAGCGGGTATTTTTATTGGCAAACGGTAGCGACAGATACGTAATGCTCGTGGTATAATGGGGCAAAAGAGAGAGGGAAAACAGACAGTGGCAACCGTTATATCAGTAACAAATCAAAAAGGTGGTGTTGGCAAAACGACTAGCGCGGTTAACATCGCTTATTATTTGGCGAAAATGGGCCACAAAACGCTGTTGATTGATTTTGACCCGCAGGGCAACGCATCTAGCGGTCTGGGGATTGATAAACAGTTACTACAGGGGACAATGACCGATGTTGTGATGGAAACCAAGCTGCTAAAAGACATCATTTTACCGACCGACCACAAAAATTTATTTTTAGCGCCTGCTACATCTCATTTAGCCAACACCGAAGTCGAGTTAGCGAACGCTAATCGTCGCTTTACCCGCCTGAAAAACGCTATCGATAACACACCAAATTATGATTTTGTTATTATCGACAGCCCGCCAAGCCTTAGTCTGCTGACGGTCAATGGATTGATTGCGGCGCGCTATGTATTGTTACCGGTGCAGGCGGAATTTTATGCATTAGAAGGCTTAGGGCAATTGCTAGAATCAATGAAATTGATTCGAAAAAGTATGAACCCGACGTTAGATTTGATTGGCGTTCTGGCAACCATGGTTGACGGCCGCACGACGCTTAGTGGGCAAGTGCACGAAGAAATTAAAAAACATTTCCCTGGTAAAGTATTTAAAACGGTTATCCCGCGTAATATTCGGTTAGCCGAAGCGCCTAGTCATGGCTTACCAGTTGGTGCATACGATAAATTTTCTAAGGGTGCGCGTGCCTATAAAGCACTCACCAAGGAGGTGCTAGAACGTGTCGGTTAAAAAAGGCTTGGGGCGAGGATTTGACTCGTTAATACCTACAGAACTTTTAGACGAATCATTTGATCCGACTGCGGCGCAGGACGACCAAGTAAGTGACCTGCGGACTATCAAAATACACGAAATTATGGCCGATCCCGACCAGCCACGACGTTATTTTGACGAAGCAGGACTAGACGAATTAGCTGCATCGGTGCAGGAACACGGTATTTTGCAACCAATTGTCGTCACGCCAAAAAGTGGTGGCTACCAAATTGTCGCTGGCGAACGACGTTATCGTGCCGCTAAAAAAGCAGGACTCGAAAAAATACCCGCGTTGGTTCGGACGCTTAGCAATCAGCACAAATTAGAACTATCATTGATCGAAAACTTGCAGCGACGTGATTTGAATGTATTGGAAACAGCGACTGCATACTTAAAACTGCGCGACCAATTTAATCTGACACTCGACGAAATCGGCCAGCGTTTAGGTGGCAAATCGGTTAGTGCGGTCAGCAACACGCTGCGCTTGTTGCGATTGCCAGAATCAGTACGCACTGCGCTACTAGAGGGCAAACTGCGCGAAGGCCAAGCGCGGCCACTCGTCAACATCGACCCAGAAATCATCGAAGAAATTTTGCCACAAATTCTAAAAGAAGAATGGAGCTCGCGCAAAATTGAGCAGTATATTGTGCAACTAAAACGAGTGCCACGTGTGTTCGAAAAAGGCAATCGGCCAAAAGTAACCGCACTGCCGTACGAAGACACCACAAAACGGCTGGGCAAGCGGTTGGCGACCGATGTCAGCGTGCGCACAAACGCCAAAGGTGCGGGTCAGCTGGTTATTAAATTCAAAAATGACCGCGAATTCCAACGGATTCAAAAACTACTTGGTGAATAGCTGGTACAAGGTACTTATGCTTGTGTTTGTTTAGATTTATTAGTTTAATAACTGATGAACGCACCACTGATTCAACAGAAAGAGAGGTGAGTTCGTTGACAAACGAACTTGATGAATGGCTGCAAGCGCATCCGCATACGGTTGTACGGCTGGTTTTGATATTTCGTCCGCTGGCTGGCGACACATTTGTAGATGTACGTCAGGTAAAACGCTTTGCGAGGCGACTACGGCGACGGATACCCGGACTAGGGAAAGCCGAGGTGCAAGATGCACGACGCGTCGACATATGGATTGGTAAACCAGTCTATCACGATACCAAAGCGACTTTTCTACTACAGACACCAAATGGCTTTGCGCCGCAGTTGTCTGATCAGGATATCCAGATGGCGCTAGCGTCTGACCGCGTTAACTCGCACCGCATAGCTCTACTCGTTCATAAGTCAGGCTATAACGACATGCATGATGGGCCAGACACGAAGCATTACAAGGCGGTGTATTTCTACCAATCACCCGATGTAGATTCACCGGCGATAGTGAGACAGCATCGCGATTTCTACGAACAGCAGACAGACCACCTGCGTCAATGGTGGGCTAAGTACGCGCGGCCCATGTGGTAAAGTTTTGTCACGACGCCCGTCCCAACTAAATTTATGACGACAATAGTTCGCCATATGATTTACGCGGGGCGGGCTTTACTTTTGCTAAAAGAATCGAATATCTGTAAACGGATAAATTCTGATTTCGACAGGCCCAACGACGTCGTAAAAGGGAATCAGTCCTAATCCACTGCGTGAATCAAATGAAAAGTCGCCTTCGCGGTGATCACCTGCCACAAATAATGTGCCTTCGGTCACAATCGTATCAACGTTACCACTTGTTGGCGACCCTGGTTCGCCGCCATTATCAGCATTATCGGGTTGGAATCCGTCGGGGTTTTTGTCGTTATAAACGGTCATAATGCCATTTTGCACGGTGACGCGCTCGCCTGGAAAAGCGATAACTCGTTTGACGATGTATTCATCGCCAGTGCCAACGTTGTAGCGTGGATTTTTAAAAACGATAATTTGTCCGCGTTCGGGAATGTATTGTTTATTTTGCAATTGTGCCCAGGTGACCGGTAGGCGACTGACGATTAAACGGTCGCCAGTATATAATGTCGGTTCCATGCTAGGGCCTACAACGTTAAAACTTCGAAAAACAAAGGTGTTGATGAGTATCGTGCCAATCAAGACACAGATAATAAAAATCAGGATACCTAAGGCATCTTTAAGGAATGGGTGGCGTTGCGTAAATGAGGCTTCCATTAGTATTTACTATACACGGTTTAGTGGTCATATAAAAGTGAGATGCTTGTGCTTTTCTGGTTCAAAAATGGGCATAAATCATATATAGTAGGGGATAGTATTTATGAAACCACAACGACATTCAATCGA
>DASSWW010000050.1:0-7802 GCA_035704495.1 Saccharimonadales bacterium (SeqCode) | reverse complement strand
CCTTTGTCGTCGTGGAAGCCATGATCGGCTAGGCTTTCTGCGGTATAAAAACCATGTTTTATTTGTTGATCGAAAAAGGCTTTTTCGTGAACAAATTCTACACTGAGCGGCTGACCGCCACCCATTTCGATAATAGTTCCGGCTGCCCGGGCGTCATAGCCAAACATATCTTCAAATTCGGATCGTTCGGCCATTGCTCCGCCAACAACAGACACGATATCGCCGATAACGGCAATTTGTTCGTTGTGCCAGTGAGCACCCAGAATCAGGTCGAGGTTTTCGGCATTACCGATACCTTGGGCTCGTTGATGGGGGTGATAGACGGGCATACCGCCACTGTTGCCTTTCATACCACGGTTGATGTGATAGTGCGCTGTCGCGACCGACATATCACCGTAGTGGCTGTAGGCGCGCCACGTTGGTAGTGGTGTGCCACTATCGGTCATCATGACGCCACCGTGACGGACTTTTTCGCCCTTTGTTTCGGGTGTTTCAAATATATCGCGTGCGTCGCGGATGAGGTAGTCGATATTTGAGTCGTTATTGCCACCGCCAAACGATTTGACGCGTTGGATTTCGTCGTGGTTGCCTTGCTGGACGACGACATCGATGACCGAATTAAGCAATTCACGCGGAGCCTCGTCAAACACATTATGTAGCATCGTAGAAACGGCCATTTTTTGTGATTCGGGGCGTAGCAGGCCGATAGATTGGGCTTCGTGTGCCATATTAGCATAGATGTTGCCGTGGATGATATCGCCAGCAAAGTGAATGGCTACTGGCATGTCCTTGGCTTTATCTAGAATCATCGACAAGTATTTTATCTGATAATCTTGGCGCGCTGTTGGTGAGCCAATTTGCATATCGCAGACTTCAAAAATGGCCATTCGTGGCAGAGTCCCAGCTTTTTCCATCAGTTTGGCGCTACTGATATTGTGCTTGATATTGCCGTTGTCCATCATTTCGACAGTGTCGAGGGCTGGTTTGATGAGGCGTTTGCGCGTGGCGTTGAAACGTTTTGATACGTCACCCGATACTTCGCGATGCAGCGAGCGGGTGTCTAGCGAATTGATTGGATCGGCTAGGCCTGGTAGTGACAACACGCCAACGCGGCTGGCGGTTGCATAGGTCATTTCTTGGGCGCGACCAGATATATTGAGTTCGGCTAGTTGCAGCCCCATCATGCCCAGATTGCCTTGGGTTTTGAGCTGGGTATCCATGTGGTTGCCCGGCAAGCTTTCTGGGGTTAGGCCAGTGGAGTGGCGGTATTTGACCAAATGTTCGCCGGAATTCGTTGTAAACACGAGGTCGACGTCATCGACGGTGTGGCTGCCATCGGGATATTCATCGCCGGATTTGACGATATCGTCTGGGTCGAGTTCCAGCTCTGGTGGTAGCGCATCGCCGCTTTTGATATGTCGATAGAGCAAGAGATATTCGCTCTGATCGACGCGCCCGCCGGTGAGTTCTTGGATTTCATCGGCAGTTCGCAGGCGGCGGCCCAGCTGGTAACAAAGCGGCAGGGCGTAATCGAGCTGGAAGCGGTAATGTTCTTGGAAGCGGCGGTTTTGGGTCAATTTGTTTTGTTCGTAGTAGGGGATAAAGCCGCTCTTGCTGCCTTCGCGCAGGATGCCGCCTATTTCTTGGACGACGTCTTTGGTGTAATCTTCGGCAATTCGCAAATCGTCCGAACCGAGGTTGAGAACAACGGGAATATCGAGCGATTTCATTTCATCAATCAATTTTTTGGCTTCGCGGAACTGGGCGTTGTTAGAGTCCAGGCCTACTGCTAGCGCGGCTCGTTTTTTAGATTGGGCGTGCGAGAAGTCGCCTTGGATAAGGTTGCTTGCCAGAATGACATCTGGCCGCTGGTCCTCGGGAGTTTCCTTTAGCCGCGCGATATGGTTGCGCACAAGCTGGTGGCCAGCCCGGCTGTCTTGGTGACCAATGCGCATTTCGCCGATTGGCAAAATCGTGTAGCTGTCTTTTTCATTGGTGATCCGAACGGTTTTGACTTTGCGGTTCTCGTCGTGCTTTTCGTAAAGACTGTCGATGTCGTCGGTGTGATTGCCGTCGGTTTTTTCGATTTCTGACAGATGATTGGCAAGATTTCGTGTCGAGATAAAACTGCCGGCACGGAGTTTTTTGTGAGCATCTTTGGCGAGTTGCATTTGGGGTTCGCTATCATCTTTAGGTTGCGTGGTTTTAACCAACCCAAGGTCACTAAATAGGCCGATGACTTCACGGCGAACTGCTGGGTCGAGTGTCGCCAGGTGAGGCGTTGCCTCTGGCGTAATTTCGCTGTCGAGCGTCGATTCGGCGATGCTTTGTACACCAAAGATCGCTTCTATTTCGCGGCCAGTCTCGATATAAAATAACTCCCCGAGTTGTTCGGGGAGCAGTTCATGTCGCAAGCGCTTCTGCTCTAGCGCACGGCTGCTTTCATCAGTTGGTTCGTTTGACCCGGCTATTTCAACCAACAGTCGAGCCCTATCATTGCTGTCTAACCCCGAGGCCTTGATAAGATCAATGCTGGCTTCAAATTTTGCCTCGGAGGTTAAATCGCTACTAGTAATCTTGTCTAATTCAGTGGTGAGGTCGATCGCAGACTCGTTCGTTTTGTCCGCATTGTATGCCGTCGTTTTGTCAGTCGGTATCCAACGCCCGTGAATATCTCGCGGTCGCTTGTTTGATTTTTCCATTTTCCCCTCCATTATATATTGACAAGGGAAATTGAGAGGACTACAATATAAAAATGTCATCCCAATTTCTGTGTCGTAGCAGTTTTGTGATGTAGCTTAGCAGTATACGTCCTATAAAAATGTATACTGCTTTTATGTTACTTGAGTTTAGAAAAAAACGAAACAATTTCTAATGTGGAAATAACAACAGTCTCTATTATGAAGGCTATTTTTTATGATAATGTTGTGAGTTAGTAATCCAGTGTTTTGGACTACAAAACACTGGATTACTACGGCGAAATTTGATGACAATAGACTAGCTGATCGCGTGGCTTTTACTTGGCATAAGCGTTTTCGTCCGCTAGTAAATATTACTACGATTTTTTTGACACGAAATTATTTTTTAAGCTTTATAACAGCATAGTATGTATACAATAATCGAACGTTATGTATTTGTAACTAGCTGCCATTTTTTTCGCGGTGAATACACCCTGGCCAGCAGCAGGGGCGGCGCTTACCCTCGGCTAACTCGGTGTGGGCTCGTTCGATTCGACGTTGCCTGGTTTCGATCAGTTTAGCGCCTTCCACCCAGCAAATCCATTCATTCCGCGCTAGCGGCGTAATGTCATTCCAAGCAGCGAGTGCCGCTGGATTAGCAGCTAACGCCTGGCGTAAATTCGCAGGCATTTTGTGGATTGTACCACCGAGAATTGTTTGTTTGCTCATGTTGCTATTATATCAGGTCGAAGTTAGCGTAACGCGTACCTGGTAATTGAGTTAACGTGATTGCTGTTTATTGGCTATAATAAAGTCCATGCATAAAGAATACACAGGTGATATAAAAACTTTGCTTAACCAAGCGTCGCTCGAAAATTATTACACAGACTTTGTATTGCCCGAATTCGGTATGACGCAGCAGCCTATTTGGAATCGTCATGTCAAAACAGATCCAGATAATTTTATTCATCTTTTTAGTGTTAATAATATCCAATACGCGTTAGCGTTTGATGATTATCCGAGCGGCTTCAGCGTTGAAAAAGATACGTCTGTTACACCTGTCCAGCTTCATAATGGCGAAAGCATTCTACACGTTGACTCTCCCTATGATACATATCGTGAGAACGTGACTGGTTATTTTATGCTTTTTAAGGTGATTAACGATGGAGCGTTCGAACATTTAGTGGACTATATCGAAGCGGCCTACGAAGAGCTACAGCAGCGGTGGCGAGTCGAATCCAGTAGCTTTGTGGATATGACACGCGACATATTGCAACTTGCTGAAACCGCGTCTCAGAACCACGATAAATCATCATTGTATGCATTGCAGAATATCATCGAAGCGATCTCGGCAGTAGGAGTAGTTAATAATGGCGTCGAGTTAGAAACACTAGAAGAATACACTAAAATTCTACTTGATGCGGAGTTTGGTTACGAACATTTCACTACCCATGACAGAGAGCGCGTGGCGAGTGAGATATACGGCACGCTGTCTAAAGAATTGCAAAATACAATCACGATTCAAAAGTACGAGTCAGGACACTTGGGGCAGACGGTACGGCTGGTAAATGCGATGTATGCCAGGATAGATGATGGTATGACAGAGGGAATAACAGCCACAGTGGTATTCGACGATGAAAAAATAACGTATCCAACCGATCATTTTATTAACGAAGAACTGAAGAAATACTTCTCTGAAAACAATTACATATCTCGGAGTAATGTCGATCAGCATATGCCCGATAACCTGGGTGAATACCGGTTGGTGGCGGGAACGGTGCATGTTCGGGATGTTTTTCGGCGTGAACTACATAACATCACTTTCTAATGCAAAAGCATGAACGAACATAGTCTAAGCAGTAAAAAATAAGTATTTACCCAGTTTGATTTCACACTTATATGAGATAATAAATCATATATAAATGGAGGATGCATAATGAGTAAGCAAATTTATGTTAATTTACCAGTCAGTGACCTGGAAAAATCGACAGCATTTTACGAAGCGCTGGGATTTACAAAAAATCCAGCCTTTTCCGACCAGAATGCTAACGCTATGGCTTGGTCAGATGAAATTATTGTCATGCTTCTAAAACACGATTTTTATAAAACATTTTTGCGCGGTAAAGACATTGCTGACGCCACAAAAACTAGTAGCGTATTATTATCGGTATCACTAGAGTCAAAAGAGGCAGTACAGCAATTTGCTGATGTTGCCAAACAAAATGGCGGCGACTATTACCAAGTCGAAAATGGTATGTCAGAGGATATGATGTTTGGCTATGAAGTCGAAGACCCCGACGGCCACGTGTGGGAGCCAGTCTGGATGAATATGGATTTTGATCCGCAGGCAAGCATGTCGTAAGATACCAGCGAGTTACGACGATTTTGTAATGATATATAAAAGTGAGATGGGGGAATGAGTATGCAGCAAAAAATTACACCAAATTTATGGTTCGATGGCAACGCCCAAGAAGCAGTTGATTATTACGTGTCGGTGTTTCCGGACAGCAAGGTACTGTCGACAGCCTATTATCCTAACAGTATGGACGAGGGGTTGGCTGATTTTCAGCAAAATTTGGCAGGCAAGGTGCTGACGATTGAGTTTGAACTAAGCGGCCAACATTTTACGGCGATTAATGCCGGGCCCGAATTTAAATTTACCGAAGCGGTGTCGTTTGCTATCGATTGTAAAGACCAAGAAGAAATTGACTATTATTGGGAAAAACTTTCCAGTGTTGCCGAATCCGAGCAGTGTGGGTGGTGTAAAGACAAGTTTGGTTTAAGCTGGCAAGTCGTTCCGCAGAACATGGGCGAGTTGATGCAACACCCCGACGCGTTTGCGCGCATGATGCAAATGAAAAAACTTATCATCAGTGAATTTTAACATAGTGCACTCGTGAGAATTAGTAGTTGATTAGATTGCGTATATCTATTTATAGGGGTATTATTTCTTAATGAGCGAATACAAAAGTGACGAACTATTCTTGAAAGGCCGTATTCAGGTCGAGACTGCGCGTGAAGCCTTGACGCATACGGGCATCAATCCATCGGCGGAGCAACGATTGCAAACATTTCTAGATGTTCATAGTCAGCTAAGTGATAAAATTAGCCAGCAGGACTTAGTGATTTACCTGCGGGGTGGTGTGGTTGCGGCTGAAAAAGCTGATATCATCGCTAGCCTAGAGGCGATGAGCGCAGACGATACCATATCGGTCGCAACTCGATTAGCGGCAACAGCCCTACGTCATATTATTTGATAACGCTACCCTCTTATGCTATAATTCAGGTAACGAAAAGGGTAAATAACAGGGGAGAAATTGTTCATGGAGAACGTACCAGTGCGTACAGACGGTCCAGTTGCCGCCAATCGACATGCCGCCAGTGGTGCACCGAAAGGTCAACGACCACATAACGGCAAGCAAAAAAAAGATAAAATGAAACCTATTGCACTGGCTGTTGCCGGGCTACTTTTGGTGGCTGTTATTGTGCTAAGTGGTTGGTTTTTGTACCGATCAAGCATTAATGCCTATATAGATGATAATAAATATCAAGCCGTGTTCTTTACGAATGGCCAGGTGTATTTTGGTAAATTAGATAAACTGAACGGTGGTTATTTTAAACTGACCGACATCTTTTATCTACAGGCGCAACCCGATGAATCAGGCGACACTAGCGAAGGCTCTACTAACCCCCAAGAAACCGCTAATCAACAGACGCCTGATGTGCAATTGATCAAGCTAGGCAGCGAGGTGCACGGTCCGACTGACGAGATGATTATGAGCAAAGAACAAATCCTATTTTTTGAAAACTTGAAAGCTGACGGCAACGTATCCGAGACAATCGAAAAGTACCAGAACGAAAACAAGTAGCCGACTGATTTACTAAAAACGAAAAAGGTCATAAATAACTAATGGCAGACAAATCTAACCGTATGCGAGGTGTCGCTAAATTTGTACGCAACACAGTGATTAGTGTGGGTGTGTTATTGGTCGTGTTGGTCGGCGGCGGCGTAGCCTATACCTGGTATATGGGCCAGCAACCAGTTGAAAACACGCCTGCAGTGGCTGCTCCAATCGCGCCCAAACCAGCGCCAGTGATAAAAGCATCAAAGCCAGCACCTAATGCCAAGCCAAGCGCCTCGGTTCAACTGCTCACTACGCCAGTTATGCCTGGCGAAAACGCCTCTATTAACGTCAAAACATTAGCCGCGGCAAAATGTACGATTACCGTGGTGTACGACGAAGTGCCGAGTAAAGATTCTGGCCTAGGCCCCAAAGTAGCAGACGAATTTGGCATTATTAGTTGGGCCTGGACGGTCGAACCAACGGTGCCGCTGGGTAAATGGCCCGTCACGGTCACTTGCACATATAACAAACGGCCCGCAGTGGTCCAGGGTATGTTAGAAGTTGTTGCTGAAAAAGAATAAATTCGCCGGTACTATTTTACTGTAGCGAATTAATATACCGGACCCACTGACTGGTTTTAATTTTTACTTTTGAAGTTATTGATACCAGTAGGGTGTCTTTGTGAAAAATAAGTGACTGCGAACCCGAATCGGTGGTGCCGATATGGACAATACTGCTACCGACGGTGACTTTTTCGCTGGCTTGAAAGCTAGCAGCAACTTGTGCTATTTTGTTCTCGACGTCCGGTTGAAAAGTATCAGGAAGCGGCTGTTGACTGACGTTTATCGCTGCGGAACCAATTGTATCGACATACACAAACACCGGCGGGCGATCTGGCGGACTTACCCAAGTCGAGCCCGCAAACGATTCGATGGTTTTTCCTTGTGGAAGTATAATCTTGTGATCAGGGGTTCCTTGCACCAGGTCTGGCTGTGCATCGACACTTTCCGGGGTGGTGGCGGTTGTGCCACTGCTATTCAGCCAGTAATAGCCGCCAAGGGTAATCAGAGCGATGGCGATTAAAGCGCTACTAATCAATTTGGTTTTTCGTGGTAGTGTGGTCACGCGACGCCGGATGCTGGCAATATGTGGTCGATACCAATCTGTAAACCGGGGAATGACAATATTAATCTCGACTGCTTTATCAGATGGTCGGGAAGTTTTTTTGATAGTCGGTGAGGCTTTTTTATGAGTAGTATCCGGCGGCGAAACAGGTCTA
>DASSWW010000006.1:0-44112 GCA_035704495.1 Saccharimonadales bacterium (SeqCode) | reverse complement strand
GCGCGTGAAAATAATTTAAAAGGTATCGATGTGGCCTTTCCACTTGGCATTCTGACGGTTGTCAGTGGTGTCAGCGGTAGCGGTAAATCTACACTAGTAAATGACATTCTTGCCAAAGAATTATCAGCACGACTACATCGTTCGCATGTCGTACCAGGGGCTCATGAAAATATAGAAGGCATCAAACATCTAGATAAAGCTATCGTGATTGACCAGTCGGCAATTGGCCGAACACCTCGTTCAAATCCAGCAACCTATACTGGCGTGTTTACGCCGATTCGTGAACTATTTGCAGGAACCCCCGAAGCAAATATTCGTGGTTACAAAGCCGGGCGCTTTAGCTTTAACGTCAAAGGCGGCCGCTGTGAAAATTGTCAGGGTGACGGTGTGATTAAAATTGAAATGCATTTTTTGCCAGACGTTTACGTTGTTTGTGATATCTGTAAAGGTAAACGCTACAACCGCGAAGCACTGGAAATAAAGTTCAAAGACAAAACAATTAGTGACGTGTTAGAAATGACCGTCGAACAAGCAGCTGAGTTTTTTGAAAATATTCCCTCTATTGCGCGTAAACTCACCACACTTGTCGAAGTCGGTTTGGGGTACATTCGTTTAGGGCAGCCAGCCACAACGTTTAGTGGCGGCGAAGCGCAGCGTATTAAACTAGCCACCGAATTATCACGCCGAGCAACAGGTAAAACGTTGTATATCTTGGACGAACCAACAACAGGACTGCATAGCGCCGACGTCAAACGGCTATTGGTTATTTTGCAAAAACTTGTCGAAGGCGGTAATAGTATGGTAATTATCGAACATAACCTTGATGTCATTAAAACAGCCGATCATGTGATTGATATGGGGCCAGAAGGTGGATTGGGCGGTGGTGTAGTTGTCGCCGAGGGTACGCCGGAAGCAGTGGCTAAAGTAAAAGATTCTTTTACTGGTCAGTATCTGAAACAGCTTTTGAAGTAGCATTTTTGCCACGCTGTACTTTGTAAGTGTCAATGGCAATAACGATTGCTAGAATAATAAAAGCTAATCCTACCGAAGCAGTTACGTCTGTCAGCCAGTGATACGTCAGGTATATGCGACTAAAAGCTACTAGAATAATGCCAGCGATTGCTATGGCCGTCCACAAAAGTACTCGGCGCAGCGTAGGCTGTGCCGCGCAAAAAAAGTATCCCAACACAAATAGCAGCGTTGCTACACCAATCGTATGACCCGACGGAAACGAGTAAGACACTGCCGGTGACTGGATAAGATCCATAACCGATGGGCGGTCACGAGCGGTGAGTATTTTGATTCCGGCTGACAAGGCAAACGCCAAACCCATAGCACCAATCAGCAGGAGTGGCCGCCAAATGTCTTTTTTGTAGTACCATATCCAACTAGCTGACCCAACAAGAACCAATATGCTAAGTGCAATTGGTGATAATACATCAGTGACAATGTTCATGATTGTTACTAATGGTGGATATTGGTACGCAATGACTAAAGCCAGTAGCGGTTCATCCAGGGTAGCAAAATCATCTTGTTCTCGTACGCTCTCGTAGACAGAAAAGAACAAACTCAGTCCGATGGCTAATAAAATAATAATCACGATATTCCGCCGAGAAAGCATGCGACGGGCGAGAGCTATGTAGTGTCGTGACACCAACGCCATTATTTTTTTCGTTTAAAAATAGTTTTAAATTGTCGCTTGCTCATTGACCATAGTGCGTCACGTTGTTTTTCATCTTTTAGAATATGCAGAACTGGCGGCATAATGGAAAGCAAGATAATCAGGGCAACGATTGGTAAAATCACTTCATCGATATCTAGCCCGATGCTCGTAAACCATGCACCCAATAGGTAACCAAGATAAGTAATACCAGCCGTCCAAGCTAGGCCACCAATCACGTTATAGGCAATGAATGTTTTGTACTTCATTTTAGCGGTGCCGGCAACGACTGGCGCAAAGGTACGAACAATTGGAATAAATCGAGCCAGGATAATAGTTTTACCGCCATGTTTTTCGTAAAAAGTTTCGGCTTGTTGCAAGTAGGCTTGTTTAAAAATACGCGAATCAGGTCGTTCAAATACTTTGCGCCCTACACGCCGGCCAAATGTATAGCCAACGGTATCACCCAGTACGGCAGCCACAAACAAAAGCAAGACGAACAAGTGGATATTGGTGTTTAAAATTCCAACCTGTACCAAAAAACCAGCTGTAAACAACAAACTATCACCTGGTAAAAAGAAGCCAATCAACAGGCCTGTTTCGGCAAAAATAATCAAAGCAACGCCAATTACACCAGCCCACGTAATCAGTTCGGGTAAATCAATGCCGGGAATGGCGCTTATCGTCGTCAGTGACGTAAATAAAAGGTCATACATATCTACGCTATTTTAGCACGGGCCTCTCTAAAAATGCTATATCCCTACTATGCCCGGATGTAACACTTCACTCGCTCGGTATAAGTGAGCAAGCTCCTTATACACTCGCTCACTCGTGTTATAATAGACGGTAGACTGAATTTAGGAGGACTATGAACGAAATTGCATTGAAATTAGATGAGCGAACGGCCGAAGGTAAAAAAGTCGCAAAATTACGTGATGATGGGTTTGTCCCAAGTGTTGTTTATGGAGGTGCGGCTGCACCGATATCAACTCAATCACAATTTGTTGAAACGACAAAAGCAGTCAAGGCTGCGGGTAAACATTCACCAGTCCACTTGACGATCGGTGGCAAAAAGAAACTAGCAATTATCAAAACAATTGATATGGATCCAGTCAAGCACACGCTCCGACACGTGGCATTCCATACTATTCGCCAGAACGAAAAGATTGTTACCGAAGTGCCAATTGTATTGGTTGGTGAAGGTGAAAGCGCGGCTGAAAAAGCTGGATTGATTGTACTACAGGCGATTGAAAAGGTTGAAATACGAGCATTACCGGGTGATCTACCTGAATCACTCGAAGCGTCTATTGCTAATTTAGCGACGCACGAAGACAGGCTGACACTTGCTGATATCGAACTGCCAAAAGGCGTAGAATTTGCCGATCATGACCAAGATGTCGAATTAGTGGTGGCAAACGTGTACGAACCAAGTGCCTTGCAGGCAGCGAACGATGCATCGGGTGGTGATGCCGAAGATGTGGATGATGTTGAATCTGAAAATGGTTCCGACACACCACAAGATAATCAAACTGAAGAAACTCGTCCAGGTGGTAAAAGCCAAGACGAACCAAAGCAATCGAACGTTGATACGAATAAATAATTAACGTTAACGATAAAAAGGATCCGCTATCATAAGCGGATCTTTTGCTATAGCAAGTCATTGCCCGTAGTGGTATGATGAGACTAACGAACAATTTTTTGGTGGCGAAAGGGTATATGCAGCGCGATTTCGGTTCAAAGAATTTTAACCACGCTCCAGTGCAAGGTTATAATGCGCAACCACGCTATTTTACCGAAGAAAATCCTTATGAAAATGTTGCGACGCAAAGTTTGCGCTGGGCGCGGCAGCAGCGTGATGAATATAGTGACGACTCTGTTGACTACGAATCACGGGTAAATATCCAGACGCTCGAACGTCCAGCGCTTGGCAATACCGACCTGCCGATTGCTCCATACAAGGAGATTATTGGGCAAACTGTCGATGATAATCGTATAACAATTGTCACGGCTGATACTGGTGGAGGAAAAAGCACGCAAATTCCACAATTTCTCTACGAACGTGGCTATTATGTCATTCAAACACAGCCACGTCGCATCGCGGCCAGCAGTGTCGCTGATCGCATAGGTGAAGAAATATTTAATCGTTGGCAGGATACGCCACGTGATGTGTCGGCGTATCATACCGCTGAAAAAAATACTAAAACCGAGAATACTCGAATTGTTAATGTGACTGACGGGTTGTTATATGCACAAGATACCTACGGCCGCCAAAGAGTCGAAAAAGAAGTTGTTATTATCGACGAAGTGCACGAATGGGGTATGGATACCGAAATGGAGCTGGCGCTCATTCGGAACTTGATTGTTGAACATCCTGAAATGCGTTTTGTACTGCAAAGCGCGACGATGGATACGGCAAAATTGCAAAAATATTATGCGGAAGTATTAGGTGAACTGCCACCTGTTATCGAAGTGCCAGGTCGAACGTTCGGTGTCAAAAAGCAAGAATTTCCCGAATCAACTTCGGTTCAACGTGCCACAATTCGTGCCATAGAAATGTACGAACTTGCCCAAAAACAAAAGGCAATGACAGCTGATGGTTATGAGGGTGAATTGTTACCAACAGATTTTATTGTGACGTGTCCTGGCAAACGAGAAATTAAAGATTGGATGGACGAGGTGCAGGCTGCGTTGCCAAAGCACATCGCTGAATCATCGACGTTTTTACCGCTGCACAGCAAGATGTCCGACAAGGCGCAACAGCAGGCCTTTCGGACGGATTTTCCAGGATTAAAAATTATTTTTGCAACCAACGCCGCCAAAACCAGCCTGACTATTCCAGGTATTGGTGGAGTGGTTGATTGTGGCTATGCGCGTCATATGGAAATGGATGAAAACGGTATTTTGTGCCTTGCTCTCTACCCGTCTTCACGCGCAGATTGTATGCAGTGGGCTGGCCGGGCTGGTCGTATAGCACCGGGCTGGTATGATGCAACGCGCCCTAGTAGTGACATACCGTATGTTGCGATGGATGAACGTGATGAGTACGAAGTCCCCGAAGCGCAGCGGACAAATCCCGACCGCTATGTACTGCGAAACGCAGCTGGCGGTACTGATTTTGCCACCTTGAAATTTATGCATACTATTGATCAAGCGGTGATTGAACGGTCCAAAGAGTCGTTGCGTATTTTGGGAGCATTGGACGATGACGGCAAGATCACGACAATCGGCAAGCGTATGAATGAGTTTCCGATTCAGGCATCATCAGCGCGTATGATGATTGAAGCCGATCAATATTCACCCGAAGTCCGCTCGTATATGGCAGCAATTGTTTCGTCGCACGAGGCAGGGGGATTACAACTATTCGCCCACGATGTGGGACGTCGCTGGAAATCGTTAACCGAAGAGCAAGAGTCAGACTTATTGGCACAGTTAGATATCTTTATTGCGATGCAAGGCAAATCGATGTACGAACAACAAAAATTTGATTTGGATGTTAAAAACATGCAGCGCGCCAGGGAAACATATTGGAAGGTTGCTCGCAAATCAGACGCACAGCTAGGGGTTGTATTACCGCCAACACAAGAAGAACGTGAACTTATTAAACGATGTATTTATGCTGGTATGCCCGAAAATGTATATCAATATTCCGGCGACCGTACTTATAAAGGCGTTAGCAAAGACCGCGAAATACCACGTACGATCAGCAACCGAAGCGTCGTCACTGGCAAACATGCATTCGCTATCGGCTCACCCTATCGCACCGAGAAATACATAAAAGGCAACCGAACCGAAAAGCCAATTTTAGAAACAGTAACGGTTGTAAAAGATATTTCAGTACTAGGAAAAGTCGCTCTCAGCCAATGCGAGTGGCAGCCGACGGGTGAAGTGAAGTGGCGTGACGGAAAACCAGTTCAGATTAAACGACAGGTATATAACGAAATGGATTTGGGCGTGCGTGAAGAAGCCGCCGCCGAACCATCTGCATCGATTCGTCAAGAAGTGATAAAGTACGCAGTTGAACATCCTGGCTCGGCCCAACAAGAATTACGAGGAATTAAAAAAGAATTAGAGAGATTGCAGCATTTGACGAACATCAAACTAACTCAGTTGACGCAAATGGATTTGGAAAAATTTATTAGTGCTGCCGCTCCTGTTGATATCCTTGATCCGGCGCTGATTGATAATAATTTGCGAATGATGAACGTTACACTTGATGCGTTTATTTCATCGCAGCAGCGTCAGGAAATTATTGATAATGCGCCGACAGAAATCAACGTACAGGGTATGCAGTTTGGTGTCGCCTATAAAAGTGGACAGCCGACTATCCGACATTTTAATCGAGCAGATGTTGTCTTGCTGAATGGCAACATATACCTTGACGATGGGCGACAGGTTATGTTTGTTCACGAGCGTAAACAATATACAGCGATGCAGATTCGCGCGCTACTTGGCTAGAGTGTGGACAAATGAAAAGGTCGGGACGTTGCAGAGTAATCTGTTTTGTCCCGACCGTTTGTTCATTTGTAGGCCGTCATATCGTCACCAAGCTTTGCGCACAGATGCGCGGTAAGACGGTCGAATGGATGATAGGTATCCTCGGTGTGGACAAATTCATTTGCTAAACTCGATACGAACTCAGCTTCGACTTCAATCTCTGTTGTCGTTACTGAGGTGTAATTTGGTCCAAGTTGAATTTCAACAGTCCATTCGCCTGGTTGATCCACGATGACACCAGCAGCATCAGCATACGCGATAGCCTGATTGATGATTTTCTCTGCGGTTTGTTGCTCCCACCGATTTAGGGGTATGTCGTGCTTTTTTGCGTGTGCAATATGTTTGGCGTTATGTCTGGCGCCAAGCACGCCGTCTTTGATGAGAATATCACGCATCTGGTCGCGACTGGTCGCGCGTAGTTTTCCGCCATGTTTTTCATCGATGATACGAGGCAAGTGAACCATAGCAATGGCTACTTTTGCTTCAAGCGCCTGTTGCTTTTTTGCAATGCTCTTTCTCAGAGCATCTGAAATTTGATTCACGAGAATCACCCAACCTATAAACGAACGGTAAGCACTTTCGCCAAAAAAATGGGATAGCGTTATGAACTCGGTGTCATAAACTTTGCTTGCCTGGATTATAACTCATTTTTATGGTTATGTCAATTGTAGACATCGTAAATATTTATAATGCAATGTGGTTCCGCCGACCGCGCGCGAACAAAGCAGGCGAGGTCGCAGAGTCGTAATGATAGTAAATGTAATCGTATAGTATAATATATATTGATGCAAAAAATTTTACTGTACTATAAATTCACGCCGGTTGGCGATCCGGTGACGATGCGACTATGGCAAAAAACGTTGTGCGATAGTCTGAATTTGAATGGCCGTGTCCTAATTTCGCCACATGGTATTAATGGTACGGTTGGTGGTGACGTGGCTAATTTAAAAGCATATATCAAAGCTACGAAAGAGTTCGCTGGATTTAAAACCATCGTTTTTAAATGGAGTGATGGCGGTCGCGAAAACTTTCCGCGTATGAGCGTTAAGGTGCGCGACGAAATCGTCGCATTTGACGCCGCGGATGAACTGCGTGTGGATGAAAATGGTGTGGTTGGTGGCGGCAAACATTTAAAACCGAAACAAGTAAATGAACTGGTGCAAAAACGGAATGATGTCGTTTTTTTTGATGGTCGTAACGCACACGAGGCGGCAATCGGTAAGTTTAAAAATGCGGTTGTTCCCAATACGCATACCAGTCGCGATTTTATTCGCGAACTAGAAAGCGGCAAGTACGATGACTTAAAAGATAAGCCTATTGTTACCTACTGCACGGGCGGTATACGATGCGAAATTTTATCTAGCCTGATGATTAACCGTGGGTTTAGCGAAGTCTACCAGATAGATGGTGGCATTGTAAAATACGGCGAAGCCTATGGTGATGACGGATTGTGGGAAGGTAGTTTGCGAGTGTTTGATGATCGTATGACGGTTGATTTTAGTGATCATACGAAAACAATTGGCGAATGTAGCCATTGCCAAGGTCCGACTAATAACTACGAAAACTGTGCTTGGGCGAACTGTAATGATTTGGTGCTAATTTGTCTGCACTGCAAGCAAAACCCTGATTTGTTGTTTCACACCGACGATTGTCGTCAACGCTCAACGACTACCGTAAAAACTATGTAATGAGCGATAGAGCGTCGCATTATGAATGGTAAAAACGCTATATACAGCGTTTTTTATATGTTTATTACACAATTTTATTGACATTACGTTATGTATAGTATATTATTCATCTAAAGTAAGTTGGCTTAGGTATAGTAAATTACCAGCTATAAATGTTACGCGCATAGCATGACTACTGGTGGCGCCTGTGAACGATAATTCACGTTTGTGAAAGTGTTGTTCGGGTGTTTTATTATGCTACCCTAAGCTACTTGTAATAAAGGAGACATATCTATGTCAGAGCGACGACCTAGTTACGACTTAGCAAGCAATCAAGCGGTTGTGAGTGGCGAGACACGCACTGTTGACGAGCGTCAAGAACGGTCGGGTCGTCTAGGAAAAGCAGTTGCTCTGCTGGGAGTGGCTGGAACAAGTGCCTCACTTGGCCTATTAGCTGCATGTAACAACGAGGGGGAAGCAGAAACGGTTAGTAGCAACGTTAAACAATCTGAAGAGTCGGTCGTCGTGCAGTATATCGATAGGGATTTATCCGAACAACACGTCGTAGGTTTTGGCGCAATTGTGAACGGATCGTTTGCGGAACAAGTTATTGAACGCGAAGGACTTTTTGGAATTGACTTACCGTCACTCGCCAATTCGGTAACACTTGATAATGTTGGCGTTACTGCTAGTTTTTGTTATGACGGCGGCGTTGAACATATTAAAGAAACGACCTATGTCGAAGAAAATCGCCGCCATTACGATGTAACCATCGACCCTTCGGATGTTCGTGTTTGTGCCAAAAAGAATCCATCGGTTACCCCGCACCCCACACCAAGTTCCAGCTTTGTAGAAGATATTAATCACGCAAGTAATGATTTAAACAGGTCGCTACAAGATACTTGGTTTGAACCACTTGTTAATATGGACGATATCGCCAAAGAGAACCAGCTATGGGCAAACCTAGAACAAATGGCTGAAAACGCAGCAATCATAAAAGTAATTGATGAATGCGGTGCAGAGGTGCTAGTAGAAACGGAAGACGATATTGAACTCCTGATTGAAGAAGATATCATACGTAGCGAAAACGAAACTGCATCGGTCAATTTGGATATACGTAAAGGTGAAATAATCGAACTGAGCAAGCAGTCGGATGTTCAAGACGCGATTGACAAAAAAGTTGCCGAGGGGTGGAATATAACTCCTGGTGCGGCCGAGTGCGAAATTCCAAAAAGTGTTTTGGAGGGTAAAGATGCGTAAACCTGATTCGATCAATCGGCCATTAGAATATAATGACCCACCCCAGGGAGTGTGTATCGTCTACGATAGCGCCAAGGGTGAGTTTGTCGAAGGTACAGAAATAGATACGACAGACAACCCACAACGACACAGACTGGACGACAAATCAGCCGATAATGAACAGCAACAATCACCAATTAATAAAACGCGACAAAAAGTTGGGCGGGCGGCACTAATCAGTCTACTAGCAGTGACACCATTCGTTGCAGTCGACACCGCCGGTACCTTTGTCAAAACAGGTGAAATCAGAAATGTACAAGAACTAGTAGTAGATGCAGCGGAATTACCGGAACAAGTTATGCAACTTGGAGAAAATGCAAGCGATATCGTAAATGATCTGGGAACACTCGTAGAGCTGTTTTCACTAGGAGAAGAACAATGAATGATAAATTGAAATCTAATCGAAAGAGCGAAAGGAAAGCTATGAAAAATCAAGACCGCTTACCGCCAATTCCACGTAATGAATCAGCAAATTATGGCGCCGAGCCGCGTCGTATCGAACCATACTATAAAGATGACAACGGATATTTATGGAAACCTATCCGAGACGATAGTGGTAACTTTATAATCGCACCAAATGGTACGGTTGCTCATGAACCAATTAGCTCAAACGAAGTTTCAGATGCGTTAGCGTACTTTAACCAAAAGCCTAACGTACCGTCGCCAGTTCGACCAGTTGCTGAGATGCAAATACCACAGGAAGACCATGATGGTCATTCATATGATGTGCCGCAAGAAGATATTGACATCGATGCAAAGATTGAAAAGACGCAAAGAGCAAAAAAAGTTTATGGCAAACTTGGTTCAGAAATTGATGATGAGCTAGAGAGTCTACTGAAACAAAAAAATGAACAAGATAGACGACGCGAAGAAGCCGACCAACGAGCCGAGCAAGCTAGGCAACGTGCAATAGCCGAGCAAGAAGCAGCTGACGACAAAGCTGCGCTGGCGGAGGTTCTGAACTCAATTCATGGTGGTCGCCCGTTTATTCCTTCGCAAAACTACACCGCTGGCGGTAGCGCTACGCCGCATCGCTCAACACCAAAGCCTGCAGTTGCTCCAAGCGCACACATACAGGAACAACCAGGTGGTGAACATGACGACCAAGGCAAAAATACTGGCGAGAAGCAACCAAATCGATTACGTCAAAAGCTTGACGAGATGGAACATAAGACAATTAAGTTCACCGCTGGATTGGGAGTATTGGCATTGTCAGCTTGGGGAGTGGGTTCAGTAGTAACAGGCGGCGATGAACCGTCACCAAAAGCCGCTGCCGAGATCGAATTAACCGCAGCAGAATTAGATGTTGCGAATTGTTTTGCCGACGATGGCACAGGTGAAGCATTGTTTTCCGGCGAGGTTGGCAGTATGAAACAAGAAGTAAAATGGCCGCTTATTTATAAGGGAAGCCCGATAGAAGTTTTACTACCAACAGAAGCGGAAGATGATGGTAGCAAAACACGCCATCCTTACTTTGAACTGGCGCAAGTACCGTTTAATTACGCCGCATGTGTTCCCGAACAAGACGTTGATTCATTCATAAAAATTGATGACAAAAATATTACTGTCGACATGGAGCAAGTCGAAGCACAAGCTGCATTTGGACCGGTTCCTATGGGAGCTGAGGACACGCGGAACATCAATGTTAACCCTGCTGAACCGTTCGCTGGACCTGGCGAAGTAAAGGGCCCAGATGGTGAGGTTCTGGTTACGAAAGCGCATTCCGAACAAGCCGCCGCCGCATTACACGATTCAGACAATATCAATTATCTGATGAATTCTGTTACGACAGATGTTGGCGCGCTGCTGACCGATTCCGAAGGTGAGTACGCCGATGAAATGCAAGCAGTACTAAAAACGTATGAAAGCGAATTGGAACAAGAGATTGAGTCTGCAGTAAAAGAAGCAGCAAAAGAACAAGGCAAGCCTGTTCCTGATGTGACGATAGATTTTGTGGGTGCTATGCCGGACGAAGTAGTATTCAAAGGGATACCACTCGAAACCAAAGAAGTGACCTATGAAAATGTTGGACCAAAATCCAAAGAATCAATCACTATTCCAACAGTAACCGTCGATCCTGAAACATTAGAAATCACAGGATTTAAACCAGTAACTCAATAGAAATACACGCATGACTGAAATAATTGCACGACACAAATTTGACGACCAGCTGGCAGAGCAGAATAATGCACTGGCGGTTGGCGAGGGTGTGCAATTAACATCACACGTAGATAATGACAATGCTGCGATGGAAGGGCTGGAAACGTTTGGTGCAAAGTTAGTACAATTGCGTCAAGAATCTGCCTCTGACGGTGTTGTGGAACGACAAAAGAAACAGATTGAATTGCTAAAAAAAGATGTGACGGCGCGGCTAACGGCTGTTACGCAAAAAGTAGAGGCTGCAGTTAAAGCGCAGGCAGAGTTAAAAACTGAGTTTGCATCGGACCTTGAGAAGCTCACAAATTTGAATGATGACTTCGAAGATGTTTTAGTGGACGAAACAACTGCCGAGTCAGAGTATGTTGATTTAATGAAACATTCGTTTGACCTGCGTGTACGGCTTGGTCGTCTAAAAACAGAAATAGCAGGACTGCGTAGTCAGGAAAATGAATGGAAATCGCGACTCGATACAGCTATAGAATACAGACAACAGCTAGACCAGCGTCAAATGGCCGCTATAAAAGCTATTGGCGCTGCTGCTTTGGCCGTACAAATAATGAACGATGTTCCTGCGCTAGGTACTATACCTAAAGATTTGACAGGACCGCTTGCCAATGAAGTTATCATTAACGATACGAATATGAATTATGTTAGCCAGTTTGATAACGAAAATGGCCTGGTTGGGCCAACCGACACCGTGACTATCGTTATACCCCATTATTCACCAGCAGAGGCAGATGACGAGCAGAAAATAGACGACGAACCAATTCCAGAAGAAATATTATTGCCCGCTCAGTTATCACCGAAAAAAGCGACTAAACGCCGATTTAAACAATAAACCTTAACCACGAGACGCACTATTATGACAGAAATCAGCAACACCCTACGAACAAACGAAAGCAACTACCTGAACGATATCGAGTCAGAGGCTGCTGCGTGGGATGCTTATGTCCAGAGTCTGGTCGATAGCGTCACCATCGAAGACATTACGGGTGCACCGGAAGATCGTGCTAAGTTTTTTATGTTGCTGGATCAAATCTTTAAGGATATAGCAAATAATTTACCCCCGCTAGAGGCAGATACTGAAATTGCTAACGTTGAACGTCGTTTTGCTCAAAAGACAACCGAACTGATCGAACATACGGTCAAAAATGGTAAGTTGACGCAGGATTTGCTGACGAGTATTGAAGTTGTTCCATTCAGTCTGAATGCCCTATCACAAGATTTAGAAAAAATGGTGAACGATGCTATTGCCGCACAAGAAGCAGTCATTAATGCTCAGCCAAATCAGAAGAAAGAGCTACAAGCAGTGGCGACAAAACTATCATTATTCGCTGCTCACTATGCATTAAAGGTGCCTGCTAGCGAAACTGTTGTGTCGGCGGATGAGTTTAAAAAAATTCAGATGAAGGAACGTTTAGACGAAGTCCATAAAGTAAAAGACAAACCAACGCAGCAGAAGAAGCGTGAAGCACTCGCATCGTTTTACCAGGCAGGCTATGGCGGTGATGTAAGCGAGCACGAATCTACATTCAGTCATCTGCAAAGTCGTGCAACTGAATTTATTGAACAAAATGGAAAAAAATTGAGAGTATACGGCATTACCGTAGGGGCATTGGCAAGTATTAGTATTCCTACCGTTACCGCAACAGCAGCCAGTGCAGCTCCAATCGAAACGATGACCGATAATCGCGAATATTCTGGAACTCCTACCAGCGTGGTAGATATTACTGACGAAAGCCAGACGATTATTATTGAAAAAGAAGTCGTCGATAAAGCTAAAGATGTCGTCGAAGCTCCGCAGGAAATTATTCCAGAAGAAGCACCAGCTGTTGAAGCTCCGCAGCCGACTGAAGTCGTAGAGCCCGAAGAAGCGGTCAAGGATTTAGAAGTGCCTAAATCAACGCCAGAACTAAAAAAAGCTGATCTAATAAAAAAACCGCCAGTACCAAAAGTACCTCCAAAGGTTCCTGCGCCTATCGATGTTGTCGAAGAAGATGCACCACCATCGCCATCTGAAACAGATGCGCCAGCTGAAAAAATAGAAGAAGTAGTTGAGCTTGTAACGCCGCCATCAAATAAGTATATAAACGACGCCAAACCAGAGAAAGACAACTTGTCAGTCGAAGAAAACGCAACCAAAGACAAGCCAGATACTAGCGAAGAAAAAAGCGTGCAAAATCAACCTGCTGAAACAGAAGTAGCGACGCCGCCAGCTGAAGAAAATGATTCTATTTCCTCACCAGATTCGTCGGAAAAGCCGGCTCAGCCAGCCAAAGAGGCCGCAGAAAATGACAACGAGTCAATCGATACACCTGCATCTAATACTCCTATATTGTCGCCTACTCCTTCGCCCGCCCCCACCGACTCGTTAGATGTCAACGAACCAGATAGTCACTCCGATAATCCGCCAACTAATGATGGTAACGAGACGGAAAATGACGCTCAGAACGAAAACGCTGATGCGGCAGAGTCAGAAGAACCTGTTGAAAATACGGTGGTTGAGGACGAAGAAACAGGCGCACCTGGTTTTATTGCAAGTCCTGTCCCAGAGGCATCAGAAACGCCTGCGCCAGAAAGCAATAAAGAGGCAGCTGACGACGCTACGTCGGATGCCAGCAACGATGCAGTCGATGAGAAAACAGATACCGAAACTGACGATTCGACTCCAGAACAAGCTAAAGATGACAACAAGTCAAAACAAGTTGACATAAATACTGTTCATACAGATGAACATGGTGAAGCGGGTTTTGTCGTCGAACCAGTCGATCAACAAGAAGTCGCCGCTGAAGCGGATGACAAAGAAGAAGTTGAAACCCAGACTGATACAGAAGAGGATGCCGCACAAGCTGAGGAAACTGAAACCGACAAAAAACCAGAGAAGGTTGAGCTAAATACTGTCTATACCGACGAGTACGGTGAAGCAGGTTTTATCCTCGAACCAGTTGATCAGCAAGAAGACGTTGTTGAATCAAACGATACTGAAGAATCCGACACTGAGGCTGAAGATGAAGTTTCACAGGCAAAAGAAAGCGAAGATGCGGATGCTATTGAAGAAAATACACTTCATATTGACGAAGAAGGATCAGCGGGTCTTGTTGTAACGACTCCCGACGAATGGGAACGACCTGGTACCGAAACCGAAGAAGATTCTTTGCTGGTGGTTGACGATGAATCGGGCGAACAAGGTCTGGTCGTTAATCCGATAACTGAAGAACAAGATGACGATGACGAACCAGCCGATATCGCAATACCAATGCCAAAAGTTGATAAACCTGATAAATCCGATAAATCTGAAAGATCAGATAAGTCCGACAAACCTGATAAGCCACAAAAGAAGCAAAAACAAGAGAAGAAACCAGCCAAACCGAATATACTGAGCGCAGACGAGCAGGCTGTTGTAGCTGCCGATCGGCTCATTAACCTTGACGGTGAGTGGAAAAATCGTGGCATCGTGATGAAAATCCTTATCAAACATGGCGGTTTACTGCCGATGCATGCAGCCGGTATCGTCGGTAACACGATGGTCGAGTCACCTGGACTTAATCCTAAACAGCGACAAATTGGTGGTGGCCCCGGCAAAGGAATCGGGCAGTGGGGTTCTTATGAGCCAGCATTCGATCGTTTTGCTGATTTGCAGGCATTTGCCGCTAAACGCGGGACTTCTTGGGATAATTTGGAAACCCAGGCGTACTTTATCCTACACGAGTTAAACGGCAAAGAAAGTGCTGCGTTTGCAGAACTGAAAAAGACTACCAGCGCCGCCGAAGCAGCTAGAATTGTTCGTATATTCTATGAACGACCAAATCCTGTCTATGCACACGAGGAAGATCGTGTCGCCAGTGCCAAACTAGTTGCTCAAAAATATAATCAACAACTAGGGGACATAAAACAAGATCAAAAAAGGGAAATAAGAGAAGCCAAAGAAGCCGCACAGGAAGCGAAAGAGCGTGCTAAAGAAAAGAGAGAACGCGCGGCAGAAAAACGAGAGAAAGCGCAAGATAGGCGAGAAGCGCGCGAACGACAAGAGATTAAAGAATGGTACCTGCCCGTTCCTGGCAACTCTACGACTAGCCCGCAGTACCCGGGTCATACAGGTATAGATTACGCAGTCGCTGTCGGTACGCCTTTTTACTCGATGGTTGGCGGAAAAGTAGAAGTGAATAAGCTTGATGTTCGCGGTCAGCAATTTTGTATCAATGCCTTCAATAATTTAGGCGCTTCAATGGCTGCGATATCTGATCCGATACAAAAAGAAGTTCGTATTACGTCGAACATTGATGGTGACGAATATGTTGCAATCTATGCACACATGAGCAGCATTTCTGTTGAAGATGGCGAGCGAGTAAAGGGCGGTAAACGGATTGGCTCAACGGGCGACTCTGGCTGTTCTACCGGCCCGCACGCTCATTTCGAAGTACTCAAAAACGGTGTTTCAATCGATCCGCAGCAACTTGCCTATTTAATTAATAAACAATAAATTATTACCCTATAGTCATCTGCCTGATGCTTTAATCGCTTTGATTAAAATCTCGGGTAGATGCCGGCGCTCATTCAATTGGTGGTAGAATGGAACGCCGGCGTAGGGCTACGGTGATGATTACATTTCCTGTGTTTCAGGTTCGGGAATCATGATCGGATGATCCGCATAGTGCTTGTCGCTCACTTTTCTCTGCAAACGTCTTTCGATCTCTTCAAGTTCGTCAGGCGTAAACAACGAAGAGTCCTCGGCGAGTTTAGCGCGATATTCTGCGACTTCTTGTAGCCGTTCTTGTTCTTGCTTTTCCGCCTTTACTACGTCAACTTTTTCGTTGGCTAGGTTCTTGTCGTTTTTGCTGGGTACTTCTTCCTCAAAGATCTCGACTGCAAGTTCTGCAACTGAAATCAAGGTGTCGATACCAGTGACCTGTGGGTCAAGGTCGACGGGAGGAATAGCGTTCATTGAGTCGTTGCCATCGATGTATTTACTGTAGGGAATGAGTCGGATGTTATCCAAGGTTATGCCTAGGTCATCCATCATTTTATCCCGAGCAGTGGTTACACTTGCAGACTCTTCGGTGACTAGTTTGGCGACATGCATTTGAAGGATTTTGTAAAACTTCTCTTGCGTGTCTCCTTTACGAGTGCCGCTGATTACGATGAAAGAACGACGTACCTTGTCTTCATACCCGAGTGTGTAATAAGCGCTTCGGGTAGTGACAACACCTTCAAACGAGTCAGGGTTACCTACTATCGCCGTATTCACGACAATATCAGCCTCGCGAAAAGACCCTTCATTGGCTGGGTGCGCGTTACCGTTGCCGGTATCGAGTACAAGCGAGTGGAGGTTCTTTTTAACGGTCCTAACAAGCTCAACGAATTGTGCTAGTGTAAAGGTCTTATTGGTTTTTTCTGGATCGGATGCCAGTAGCAGCAAGCCTGTTTGCTTGTGTGCGCCAAACGCCGTACTCATCTTATCGAGATCATCGATACTGACAAGGTTGAGAAGCGCAGCACGTAGCATCATGTACTGCATACGATCGATACCAAGACGACTGGCTGTCGTTCCGTTATTTTCGTTTGCGTCAATTATTCCGCACTGCTTCTTGATGGCTAGCTGTAACGTTGCTGCCAAATAGGTGGCAAAGGGTGTTTTACCCGATCCACCTTTGGAATTCATGACAGCGACAATCCGCTTCTTAGTAAGAGCCATCTCGGAAAGCTGCCAATAGAGCAGAATCAAGGTGTCTAGCTTGTCTAGTCGTGGTGCGGATATCTGTGTTTTGACGCCTACCTTTTCCAAAATATTATTGGCGAGGTATGCGTCCTGGTACAAACCGGCGCGCCAACCAAAACGAGGAATGATTTGCGTCGGCACTGGTGCCGGCGTTCGCTTCCGTATTGCCATTTCGGTAGTGGGCGGTGCTTCAGGCTGTGCAGGGACTGTATTAGACGGTGACATTTTCATGCCTTTCTCTTTGGTCGAAAATCGAAATAGAAACTATGTAATCACACCGTATTGTTAATGTGCGTCTCACCTGACGCTACAAGCTTTTTTCTGGTAAGAATCAAGCGAACAACAGGGAGATGACTACATTTTGTTTTGATTGTGTATTTGGTGCTAACTATAGCATTTTATTGACAATAAAGCAATAGTTTGCGTCGATTCACTAAAGAGGTAAATACGCCAAAAATCGTCATAAAGTAGGTATAATAGACCATAGATGAATAAAAAGCTGGAAGATAAGCTCAAAATGTTGCCCCGATCGGCTGGCGTTTACTTTCATAAGTCAAAAAAAGGCGAGATTATTTATGTTGGCAAAGCGGCCGTATTAAAAAATCGCGTCCGTCAATATTTTCAAAGTACACGTGATATGGATGTCAAAACCAGAGCGCTGGTAGCAGAAATTGACGACACGGATTGGGTCGAAACTGAAAGCGAAATCGATGCACTGTTTTTAGAATCCGAAATGGTAAAACGCTATATGCCACGCTACAATATATTGCTGCGCGACGACAAATCACAAACGTTTATTCGGATTGATATGAAAAGCGACTGGCCGTATGTGTGTTTTACGCGCAATCCAGCTGATGATAACGCCCTGTATTTTGGTCCGTACCATAATGGTTTTGCGGTCAAAAAAGCTTTGCGATATTTACGCAAAGTATTTCCGTACTACACTAAACCGCCAACTGGCGGGCGGCCAGACTTGGACACACATATTGGCCTAAGTCCGAAACCGGAAACCACCAGCGAAGAATACAAAGCGACCTTGCGGAAATTAATCCGCTATTTAGAAGGGGGACGTAAAGCTTTGGCCCGCGAGATTGAAAAAGATATGAAACTCGCTGCGAAATTGCACGATTTTGAAACAGCGGCATCGCTACGTAACAAATTAAATGATCTGCGTGAATTGCAACGCCGAATTATGTTTGGCGACAAAGAATTTTTGGATATTAGCAAAGACAAAGCGCTCAGCGATTTGCGTGATTTACTGAACCTAAAAAAACAGCCTGTTCGCATTGAAGGCTATGACATTTCGCATATGAGCGGCACAAATGTTGTCGCCAGTATGGTGGTGTTTAGTAATGGCGTTAGCGATCGGTCAAATTACCGTAAATTTAAAACACGTATCGAACATAATAATGATTTTTATAATATGCACGAAACTTTGACGCGGCGTCTTAGCGAGAAAAATATAAAAGCTTGGGGATGTCCAGATTTGGTGCTGATTGATGGCGGTAAAGGCCAGTTGGACGCGGCATTGCAGGCGCGTGATGAACGCGGTCAAACAAAGATTCCTTTTATTGGGTTGGCAAAGCGCGAGGAGCAGATTGTCATCAAGCATGAGGTGCGGCGGGTGGCGACGCGCGGGGCAGCACCCACCGAGTCGAACAACGTGAGCGAGGTAGGGGCGGACGCGTCGACAGGACCCGCTCATACGCAGAAAGGAACGAGTGCTAGCGGAGTCACACTAGATAAAGCCAAGCTGCAAAAACTAGATGGCTACACAACAATCACCGAAGATTTTACACTGATTAATCTGCCGCATAATTCGCACATCATTAAGCTATTACAACGAATCCGCGACGAATCACATCGTTTTGCCGTTAGTTATCATACGGTGTTGAAACGACAAAAGCAAACCGCCAGCAGCCTAGAGAATATACCAGGCATCGGCCCATCGACACGCAAAAAACTGATTAAAACATTTGGTAGTTTGCGCGGTGTTCAATCAGCAAGTGTCGACCAGTTAGTTGCAGCAGTCGGCCCGACAAAAGCCGCATCACTCGCTAGATATTTGTCTGTATCATGATGCTTGTGCTATAGTGACGGCACCAAGGTAGTCTGAAAGAAAGGATAACAGGATATAATGCACAGCCCGCAGCAACACGGCATTAAAACTGGCTTTACTATTGTTGAGCTTGTCGTTGTCATTGCTGTTATTGGTATTCTGGCTACCATTGTTATTGCTTCATATGGCGCCTGGAGAGAAAAAGTCGCAACCAGTCTTGTTAAAAATGATTTGCATGCAGCCGCGGCTGCGATGCAAGGCGCACGTAATTTCAACGATACCTATCCGCTTAGTATACCGTCAACATTTGAGGCTACCGAAAATGTACAAGTTACCTATATGAGCGGTAACGCATATGGGTACTGCGTACAGGCTACCAGTACCGAAGAATCGTCTGTACAATTTTATATCGAAGAAACCAATACAGAACCACAGCCAGGAACTTGCTAGGCGACCGCGCCAGACGGATGATACTATAGGTAAAGATGCAGTCGACTTTTTTCCGTAAAAACCGTTATAATTTTAGCCAAAGCGTTCATGGTGGTGTTGCAGTGTTTGCCGCATATGCGCAAATGCAACGTGGTAATGATATGGCGCATGCTTTTGAGCAAGAAGCGAACTTTTGGTGGTTGACCGGAATAGAATCTGCCGACTGGTGGTTGATTATAGATGGCACTCGAGGAAAAAGTTGGCTGGTAGCACCACAAATTAGTGAATCACATCAAATTTTTGATGGCAGTCTGGGGGCAGGTGACGCAATAGAAATAAGTGGAGTGGACGCAGTTATTTCACATGACGAGGCTATGACTTTATTGCGCGATCTGAGTAAAAAACACAGTGTGGCTTACGCACTGGGTGAACAGCCGCACGCTGAACATTTAGATTTTACGCTCAACCCGGCGATAAAGGCAGTACGAGACGTCGTCAGTCGCATATTTAATTCCGTACAGGATTGTCGAAAAGAACTGGCGCAGCTGCGTGCGATTAAACAACCTGATGAAATTATTGCGATGAAAAAAGCAATTAACGTGACGATTAATGCTTTTGAACGAGTGAAAAAGCAACTGCCAGATTGTACGCACGAATATCATATCGAAGCAGAATTTAGTCATTATTTTCGCACACATGGTGCACGCGGGCACGCATATGATCCAATTGTCGCTGCTGGTAAAAATGCCTGTACGCTGCACTATACCGCAAATAGTCAAAAGCTAAAAAAACAGCAATTAATATTGTTAGATATTGGTGTGCGCATGTCGGGATATGCCGCTGATATTACGCGAACATATGCGTATGGTGAACCAACCAAGCGCCAAGTACAAGTACATTACGCGGTCCAATCGGCGCAGCGAGAAATTATTGCATTATTGCAACCTAATCTATCGGTTGAGCAATATCAACGTGATGTTGACGCTATTATGACAGAAGCGTTAATGGGCCTTGATCTGATGGCTAGTCGCGACGATATGGCAAGTTTTCGCAAATATTTTCCACATGCCATCAGTCATGGTCTAGGTGTGGACGTGCATGACAGCCTGGGTGGGCCGGCATTTTTGCAGCCGGGTATGGTGCTGACTGTTGAGCCGGGGATCTACATTCCAGAAGAGGGAATTGGGGTACGAATCGAAGACGATATCTTGATCACCCCGACAGGCCATACCAACCTAAGCGGTCACCTATCGACAGATCTGTAAAAAATCGTTACAATAATGCATAGCTTATGAAAAAACAATTTTCTTTGTTTATCCTGCGCTGGATATTAAATTCATTTGGATTGTGGGTAGCGGTGCGAATTTTTGGTACCGGTTTTAGTGATGCCGAACTGACAGCTAGCGTGTGGGTGTTTCTGGTTGCCGGACTAATTTTTTCGATTATCAATGCAGTCCTGCGTCCGATTGTTATTATTTTATCGTTACCAGCAATTCTACTCACCCTCGGTCTATTTACAATTATTGTTAACGGTTTGATGGTGTATCTGTCATTGATGCTGACGCCAGGACTTCATATGACATTTTGGAACTCAGTCCTTACGGGAATAGTGTTAAGTCTGGTAAACTATATAGTAAGTAGCGCGCTAGAATTACAATATACGCGCAAACGGGAGAAAAATAATGAGTATTGATACAATTTTACAGATTGTCACTGTCGGTTCATCAGTTCTGATGATTTTAGCGATTTTATTGCAACAGCGTGGTGCAAGCTTGGGAGCAGGATTTGGTAGTTCAGGAGAACTATATACTACTCGACGCGGTTTGGATAAAAACTTATTTGAAGCGTCAGTTGTGCTAGCAGTTATTTTCGTACTGTCTATTTTAGTCGGCTTGCTATTACCAGCTTTTAGCGCTTAGGAGGGGCAAATATGGCGAATGAAAAACGCGGGTGGAAGCAATTTCAAAAGCTGACCTTTGATAGTAAAAAGATTTCGAAACGGGTTAAAAAAGCCGAGGGCGCAACAATGCGTCATGCGCATAAATTTATCGTTGGTCGGCTTGATAATATGCGCGACGTGCGACGGCATATCATTGGTTGGTTATTGTTAATTGGCGTCATGATTGTTGTTGTCGGCGTGCAACTAATGTGGTTTCAGCATAGTTATCAAACGACAACAGCTGCTAGTGGCGGCAGCTACGCCGAGGCGTCACTGGGCCCGATTGAAACGTTGAATCCGTTGTACGCCACGTCGAGTGCCGAGGTGGCGGCAAGTCGATTGCTCTTTTCGTCATTATATTCTTATGACGAAACTGGCCATTTGCGCGGCGATTTGGCTAAAAGTACGGAAGTCGATAAATCGGGTGCAAAATACACTATTACCTTGCGTTCTGATGCAGTATGGCATGATGGCAGGCAAGTAACCGCTAATGACGTAGCCTTTACAGTTAATCTCATTAAAAACCCCGCCACGCGTTCGCCACTTCGTAGTAACTGGCAAGACGTAAGAGTTGAAGCGCTTGACGATACAACTGTGCAGTTCCAGCTACCGGCTAGTTATGCTCCGTTTGCTCATGCGTTGACGTTTTCGATACTGCCAGAACACGTGCTGCGGAATGTCGAACCAAGTACTATTCGAGAAAATAATTTTAGCCGTGCGCCAATTGGCAGTGGACCTTTTAGTTTTCGATTGTTGCAGACTGTCGATGTATCTAAACATAGGGTCGTTAACCTGACAGCCTTTGAAGATTATTATAAAGGCGCACCAATGATCAATCGATTTGAAGTGCATGCCTATGACACGCAGGAATCTATTGTAAAAGCGCTGCGATCGGGCCAGGTAAGTGCGGCCGCCGATCTGTCGGCAGTAAATGCGATGCAGGTTAATTCAGATACATATAATGTCGTTTCGCGTCCTATAAATGGCGGAGTGTACGCGCTATTAAATGTCGACTCGCCTATTTTAAAGGATAAGGAGGTGCGTCAAGCGTTACAGCTGGTAACTGACACAGAAGCAATTCGTGACAATCTTGCTATAGAAGCACCGCCGCTTGACTCGCCATTTATTCAGGGTCAGCTGACAGGTGATGTGCCGCATCCGCCGGCCCAAAATCGTAAAAAAGCAGCATCTTTGCTTGATTCTGCGGGCTGGAAACTTGTCGATGGAGTGCGTAAAAACAAGGATGGGGATACGCTAACATTGACCGTTGCGACAACTAAAAATACGCTTTACGAAAAAACACTCGAGGCATTAGCTGGTCAGTGGCGTCAGCTTGGTATTACAGTGACAGCCGACATTGTCGATACCAGTGACCCATCAAGTAATTTTTTGCAAAACACATTGCAGCCACGTAGTTATGACGTATTGCTATATGAATTATCGATTGGTGCCGATCCAGACGTGTATGCCTACTGGCATTCATCACAAGCAGGTTTGAATGGTTATAACTTTTCTAATTACAGAAACGATACAGCTGATGGCGCACTTGCCGGCGCGCGCGCACGACTTGAACCTGCGCTGCGTAATGTTAAATACCAAGCATTTGCAGAGCAATGGCTCAAAGACGTTCCTGCGATTGGATTATATCAAAACGTTGCTGTTTATGTTGTTAACAAGCAAGTTCGTTCGGTAGATTCGGATAGCAGACTGATTTCGCAATACGATCGTTACGCCGATATTCTTTATTGGAGCGTAAACGAAGAGCAAGTTTACAAAACCCCGTAGTTTCGCTATAATCGTGCAGGTTAACTCTATTATGCGTAAATAGCCAACCTATGATAAATCGTAGACGCGCCTGATGCTTAGATAAATCTATTAAGTAGCGGTTAGTTAACAATAAAGTCCTGTATGCGCGAATGGCGGAATTGGTAGACGCGTCAGCTTGAGGGGCTGGTGTCCTTCGGGACGTGGAGGTTCAAGTCCTCTTTCGCGCACCAAAATAAAACGAGACCAGCTGGTCTCGTTTTATTTTGGTGACACTAACATTGTGAAAAATTATATTGATAACACGTCAACATAAGAGTATAACAATACAAGAGACAAATTGTCTCGCACATTAATCTCTAGGGAGAGTTATGAAAGCGTTGTTTCAATCGCTGCTCGCAGCGGTTTTTGCTGGTCTGTTGGTTGTCACTATGGCACCGCCAGCGGCAGCAGCATGGAGTTTTGCCGATCGTTACGACGGTCCGCAGACTCGCGCATCTAATAATCGGGTTATTCTGACGTATGACGATTGCCCGGACAAGACGTTGCAAGGACTTCGCAACTACAAACGGACTATCCGAAAGGCGGTACGTATGAACGTTGCTATCACGATTGCTCCACTCGGCAATTGTCGAGATTACTTCAAGCGTCAGTTTGGTGTTAACATTGCGGATTACGCGCGACAACATGGACAGTATGTCATCAGTCATAGTAAAACGCACCCTGATTTGACGACGCTGAGTAATCGGCAGATTCGTCAAGAACTGCGCTGTTGTAGTGCATCGGTGGCTTCGCGTTATGTGAGGGCGCCCTATGGTAGCTACGATGCGCGAGTACTCCAAGTTATGCATAACATGCCGACACCGCGTCGGTTGTGGCTATGGAGTATCGACACTCGTGACTGGACAGGAAAGTCGCAAAACCAAGTGGTCAATCACGTCAACAGGTATACCCGCGATGGTGATACCGTCCTGATGCACCTGCAATGGAACGGTTTTTCGCCGCGGGCGCTGGAACGCATGGTACTTGGTTTGCGCCAACGAGGACATCCGGTCTGCCGGACGTATCGTGGTGCGGATCATCATTCCAGCAATCCAGTCCAGACAACTCGTCACTGGTTCTGGCGCATGCCTTGCTAGTACCTCTCGCTAGGCCGGCGGAGGGAATAATGAGAAACAAGATGGTAAATCTTGAATCATTATTCTCTCCGCCTCTATTATTTTTGAACAAATGACGGTATAACGGATCTCTCATTTATAGGACAGGCGCTACTGGTACTTTCTGGTATAATGATACAAGTGGCGCGTTGGCGGAGCGGTTACGCAGGGGTCTGCAAAACCTCGTAGACGGGTTCGACTCCCGTACGTGCCTCCACATATTATATTTTTGCGCGGATGGTGGCTTCGGTAAAACAATCGTAGACACGACTCGTGTGACAAGAAGATATGCGCGGATGGTGGAATTGGTAGACACGAGAGACTTAAAATCTCTTGGCCATTACGGTCGTGCGGGTTCAAGTCCCGCTCTGCGCACCAAAATTGAATCAAATTCGGCCTTTTACGAGGTCGAATTTTTTGTTTAAAAATGGTACAATATATGTACACATCAGTAGAACTATATAAGGGGAAATAAATACATGATAACACTTTGGATCGTACTGGGAATTATTGCCGTCATTGGTATATTCTTGTGGATTACATATAACGGGCTCGTTACACTAAAGATGCGTGTTGATGAAGCTTGGAGCGATATTACCATCCAGCTAAAACGACGTTTAGATTTAATTCCAAACCTAGTGAATAGTGTTAAAGGCTATGCAAAACACGAATCGGGTGTATTTGAAGCGGTGACTGCGGCTCGTGCCAATACACTTAACGCGCAGGGTGTGGGGGAAACAGCCGCTGCCGAAAACCAATTAGAAGGTGCGTTAAAAAGCCTATTTGCTGTCGCCGAAGCCTATCCAGATTTGAAAGCTAGCCAAAACTTTGTCGAACTACAGCACGAATTAGTTGATACCGAAGATAAGATTCAAGCTGCACGTCGTTTTTATAACGGTGGTGTTCGCGATTTGAACACCAAGATTCAGGTTTTCCCAAATAATGTTTTTGCTGGTATGCTTGGTTTTAAAGAAAAAGAATTTTTTGAAATCGAAGATCTGGCCGCCGCACAAAAACCAGTTGACGTTAAATTTTAAATAAAGTTATTGTACGCATATGTATAGTGCTATTGCCGCCAACAAACGTAACACAGTCATTATCATGGCTGTGTTTGTGGGGCTGATTGGAGCGATCGGCTGGGTAATTAGCTACGCCTATAACAGTTCATCGATGGTCTACTGGATTATTGGTGTTGCTGCTGTGTACGCGTTAATTCAGTATTTCCTCGCTAGTAAATTAGCTGTCGCTATGAACGGAGCTAAAGAAATCGAAAAACGCGATAACCCGCGGCTATACCGCATCGTGGAAAATTTGGCGATTACTAATGGTATGGCGACACCAAAAGTGTATATTATCGATGACCCAGCGCCGAACGCCTTTGCCACGGGACGTGATCCAAAGCACGCGATTGTCGCAGCGACTACTGGTATTTTGGAGGTTATGGATGACCGCGAACTTGAAGCGGTGATGGCGCACGAAATGAGCCACGTTCAGAATTACGATATTCGTGTCAGCATGATTGCTTTTGGTCTTGTGAGCGCAATTGCTATTTTGTCAGATGTTGCGTTGCGCATGTTTTTCTTTAGTGATAATCGCAACAGCAATCCAATTGTGTTAGTGGTTGGTATCGTGCTGATTATTTTGGCGCCAATTATCGCCGTCATGGTGCAGATGGCTATAAGTCGGCAGCGTGAATACCTTGCTGATGCATCTGGTGTGATGACGACACGTGATTCCGAGGGCCTGGCTAGCGCACTAGAAAAACTAGGGCAATACGGTCGTCCAATGAAGCGTCAGAATACCGCTTCGGCACATTTATTTATTAGCAACCCATTAAGGTCAGGCTTTTTAAGTAAGTTATTTAGCACACACCCGCCACTCGAAGAACGCGTCGCGCGACTTCGTGGCAACGCAGATAAATTTTAATACACTATTATGGCGACAAAAAAAGCATCTACTACCCGTAAAAATAATATAAAAACAAACGGCAATCGGCCGGTTCGTTCTAAAAGTCATAAAAAAGAGTCAGGCCTGCTACAGCAGATAGCATTTCATCGCTTTATCGCACCAACAGTTCGACGCGCCCAAGATTTGCTGCAGCGACGCCCACATCGAAGTTTTCGTCGTACCTATCGTCGCGATTACGTGCGATCGTTACGACTACCTGGATACTGGTCATTTACTAATTATGTTCGTAAAACGCTATGGACAAATAAAAAGCTTTTTATCGGATTGGTTGTCGCTTATATAGTTGTTACGATTGCAATCATCGGCCTTGCATCCGAAGATATTTATTCTACGCTACGCGAAACTATTAGTGAGTCCGAAGCCGGGATGTTTGATGGTGCTTGGGGGGAAATAGGTAAAGCGGGATTGTTGCTAGTTGCAGGCGTATCTGGTAGTTTTAACGAAGCATCAAGCGATCCGCAGGTGCAACAAGGTGTGTATGCGACAGTGATTGCGCTGTTGACGTGGTTAACGACGGTCTGGCTGCTACGCGCTATCCTGACGGGACACCGCCCAAAACTACGTGACGGATTGTATAACGCTGGTGCACCAATTTTATCAACATTTTTAGTGGCCACAGTTATTATTGTGCAACTTTTGCCGGTGACGTTAGCGGCATTCGGGTACGGTTCGGCAGTCAGTTCAGGATTGCTCGAGGGTGGGGTAGAAGCAATGCTATTTTGGTCAGTCGCTGCACTACTGACGATATTGTCGTTATATTGGATAACCAGCACCATGATTGCATTAGTTGTCGTGACGTTACCCGGTATGTATCCAATGCAAGCGCTGCGTACGGCAGGTGATTTGGTGATTGGGCGCCGCGTTCGTATTCTGTTACGATTTCTGTGGTTAGGAATGACGGTCGTATTGTCATGGGCGTTGATTGTCATACCAATTATCTTGCTTGATGCTTGGCTAAAAACAACAATACCAGCTATTGAATCGGTTCCACTTGTCCCGTCGACGCTACTTGTTATGGGATCACTAACGATAGTTTGGGTCGCCAGTTACATTTATTTGTTATATCGAAAGGTTGTTGATGATGACGCCGCCCCAGCTTGATGAGCGTGCTCGCGAACTGCGCGAACTATTAGCCCGCTATAGTTACGACTATCATGTACGTGACCAGCCCGCAGTAGACGATGCAGTGTACGATAGTTTGTTTGGAGAACTAAAAAAAATTGAAGCAGAGCATTCAGAACTCATTACGCCAGATAGTCCAACGCAACGAGTCGGTAGTGAATTATTAGGTGGTTTTAAAAAGATACAACATAGCAGCCGAATGTTGAGTCTGAACGATGTGTTTGATCGTAGCGAAGTCGAAGCGTGGGTGACACGTATGGATAAACTGTTGCCCGGTCACAAGCATGAATTTTTTGCCGATATCAAAATGGATGGATTAGCCTGTGCACTGATTTATCAGGATGGCATATTAGTACAAGCCGTCACGCGCGGTGATAGTTTTGTTGGTGAAGACGTTACGGCAAATGTACGCACGATTAAAAATGTACCACTACGTTTGCGTCAAGAAAAAGAGTATCAACAATTTTTGCGTGGCCGAACCGAAATACGCGGCGAAATCGTAATGTTAAAAAGCGACTTTGCTACGTTAAACAAAAAACGCCAAGTCGAAGGTCTGCCCGAATTTGCCAATCCGCGTAATTTAGCAGCCGGAACGATTCGGCAACTCGATCCAAAACTAGTAGCGGCTCGTCCACTTTCGTTTCGAGCATACGATTTACTACGCGATAACCCAAACGATGTACCAACAAATATGTATGCCTATCAGGCAATTACTGCGTTGGGCCTTAGTCGAAATATACAGGCAAGCGTTTTTACGACATTGAATGAAGTGATGACATTTATCGATACGTGGGATCAAAAACGAAACGAATTGCCATTTAATACTGACGGGTTAGTCGTCAAAGTAAACGACCGAGCGCAGTTTGCGCAACTGGGTGTGGTAGGTAAGCAGCCGCGGGCAGCGGTGGCTTATAAATACGCCGCTGAACAAGCGACGACCGTCGTTAAAGATATCGTGATTAGCATTGGACGAACTGGTGCAGCGACACCGGTTGCTGTGTTTAACCCAGTCGTTGTAGCAGGTACGACAGTGCAGCATGCTAGTCTACACAATGCAGACGAGATTGCCCGGTTAGATGTGCGTATTGGCGATACGGTGGTTATATTCAAGGCTGGTGATATTATTCCTCAGGTGGAAAGCGTTGTGACGGATTTGCGACCAAAAACTGCTAAAAAAATTGATTATCAGCAACTATTACGCGATCAGTACCCCGAACTTGAATTTGAACGAACAAATAAAGACGTGGTGTACCGCGTCAAAGGCGCGTCTGGTCCTATTTTGTTAAAACGTGCTTTGCAACATTTTGCCAGCAAAGGTGCGCTGGATATTGATACGCTGGGTGAAAAAAATGTCGTGGCGTTAATTGACGCTGGTTTGGTCAAAGATTTAGCTGATATCTATACGCTCACCAAACAGCAGCTGTTGCAACTTGATCGTTTTGCAGAAATTTCAGCCGCTAAATTAATTAATGCGATTGCTGACAAAAAAAATCCACCACTCGAAAAGTTTATATTCGGTTTAGGGATTCGTCATGTTGGCGCACAGACAGCAGTTGATTTGGCGAACAAATTTGAATCAATCGAAGCATTACAATCAGCGACATTGGATGAATTGTTAGCAGTAGACGGCATAGGCGCGGTTGTTGCAGAATCATTAGTTGCTTGGTTTGCTGATCCAGATAATATCGTGATGCTGGAAAAGTTTGCGACGCTTGGCGTTGTGCCGATTTATAAAAAGAAATCAGGCAAATTGATTGGCCTGAACTTTGTCATTACGGGTAGCCTCGAATCAATGAGCCGGGACGAAGCAGCCGATAAAATTCGCGCCCTCGGCGGCGGTTTTCAAACCAGCGTCGCCAAAGACACAGCCTATTTAGTTGCGGGCGGCAAAGTAGGCGCCAGTAAACTAAAAAAAGCCGAAACCTATGGGACGAAAATAATTAACGAAACAGAGCTAACAGAATTACTGGTCAATGAAAATAAGTAATCTTGAATTTGGGATTTACAAGCACTACAAAGGTAAAAAATACGAAGTGTTGGGCGTTGGTAAGCATACCGAAACTGAAGAGGACGTGGTGATTTATCGCCCATTATACGAAAGTGGCGTGTCCTACTGGGTGCGACCATATGCAATGTTTATCGATACTGTTACCGTCGATGACAAAACAGTTCCGCGGTTTAAAAAAGTAGAAAAATAACGAATGAATTACTCGTTTTTTACGCGTTGTAATAAGCAATAGTGTTATGCGCCGAAAATCAGGAGTATACTGGAAACATATGACAGACAAAAATAGCATGCAAGCGTTGGCGGTCAGTGTAGAAAAAGACGATGTGTGCATTTTAAACGCAATTAACTTTACTGTTAAGCCCGGGTCAATCACTGGTCTGATTGGCCCAAGCGGATCGGGTAAAACAACATTGATGCGGGCAATCGCCGGCGTTCAAACAGTCACTAAGGGCGAGCTGACGATTCTAGGTATGCCTGCTGGTACAAAACAATTGCGCCAAAAAATTGGTTATATGTCACAAACACCGGCGATCTATAGTGATTTAACGGTTATTCAGAACGTGCGATATTTTGCAAGGTTAGTCGGGGCGAACAAACAGCAGGTTGCCAATCGAATTACGGCCGTTGATTTGGATGAACAAAAAAATCAATTAGTCGACAAACTATCTGGTGGACAAAAGGCTCGCGTATCACTTGCAATCACGCTGCTTGGTAATCCAGAAATACTTATTCTTGACGAACCAACCGTCGGCTTAGATCCTGTGCTGCGTCGTGATTTATGGAAATTATTTAAAAAACTTGCCGAGCAAGGTAAGACATTGATTATTTCTAGTCATGTGATGGACGAAGCTGAACGATGTGATCATTTATTGCTGTTACGAGATGGTCAACTGTTATGGAACGAAAACCGACAGGCGCTACTTGAATCGACAAAAACGCATTCAGTGGAAGCAGCATTTTTACATATGGTTGGCAACAAGGAGGCGCGATAATATGTATCATATACGAATCACGTTCGCAACTGCCGGACGTATTTTGCGCCAGCTGTCGCACGATCCACGCACGCTACTGCTGATTTTTATTGTCCCGTGTATACTGCTGACATTGCTACGCTGGGTATTTGCCGATGCATTAATGACGTTTAACCAAATCGCGCCAGCGTTACTGGGTGTGTTTCCGTTTATTATCATGTTTATTATCACGTCAATCACCACGCTGCGTGAGCGTACCGGTGGTACGATGGAGCGGCTGATGACAACTCCAATTGCAAAGCTTGATATCGTCATGGGGTATATGATAGCCTTTGGTTTACTGGCGATCATTCAAGCGTTGCTAGCGAGCGTGACAGTTTTGTATTTGTTAGGTCTGGATGTCGCCGGACCAAATTGGTTTTTGATTATTATGGCGCTTGCCGATGCGCTACTAGGAACAGCATTAGGTTTGTTCGTGAGCGCGTTTGCAAAGACCGAGTTTCAGGCAGTGCAGTTTATGCCAGCGTTTGTACTGCCGCAGGTACTTATTTGTGGATTGATCGTCCCGTTAACCCAGATGCCTGAATTACTGCAAAAAATCGCGCATGCATTGCCACTGACCTATGCCGTAGATGCCTTGAATATCGTTGTCGTTCATTCAGAACTGACCAGTGATGCCTGGCGAGATCTAATTGTTGTCATCGGCTGTGTTATTGTGGCGGTATTGTTAGGCGGATTAACGCTACGTCGCAAAAATTAATTAGGTAAGGATAAGGATATGAACACGATATTATTTGCGACAGGTAATGCACGTAAAATCGCCGAGGCAAAAAGAACACTGACTCCCTGTGGCGTAGCTGTTAAGACGATAGCGATTGATATTGATGAAATTCAACATCATGATCCAGCCGAAATTACCAAAGCCAAAGCACGGGCCGCTTACGCAGCGTTACACCAACCAGTTGTTGTGCAAGACACGAGCTGGAACATCCCCGCGTTAGGTGGTTTTCCGGGCGGCTATATGAAAGACGTGGCAAATTGGTGGCAAGCCGAGGATTGGATGAATATCATGGAACCGTACGATGATAGGCGAATTATTTGCCTGGAACACGTTGCGTATTTTGACGGTGAAAACCTACAGCATTTTGAAGCGCAGTATGAAGGCGTGTTTGTATCAGAGCCTCGTGGTAATGCAACTAATAGTAATTCATTAGAACAGTCAATTTGTATAAATGGTAACGAAACATTTGCTGAAATGCACGACAGAGGCGATTTGGCATCAGCCAAAGAAGATTGCGAACACTGGGAATTATTTGCTAAATGGTTTGTCGGTAATAAATAATTGATATTTTAATAAGCGAGCCACAGCCGAACATGGCGTATAATAAAAAATAATGGGAAGTACAAAAAAGAATATAAAGCGAGTGATTATCGGCATTGCTGGTACGATTGTGCTGTTAATCGGTTTGGTAACGATACCGTATCCTGGACCAGGTTGGTTAACGGTGATTGCGGGACTAGCCATTTTAGCAACCGAGTTTGATTGGGCAAAACGTATTTTAGAAAAAACCAAAGAAAAATATGAACGGTGGCAACAGTGGATGAAACGTCAGTCACTGTTCATTAAAGTTTTATTTTGGTTAATGACATTGATTGTGGTGACGGCAACAATCTGGCTGTTGAATGGGTATGGACTTATTAATGATTGGTTTAATCTAGGCTATGATTGGGTACGCTCGCCGCTACCAATCTTTAATTAGTAATATATTCCAATGTCATCTATGTATTTAGGCAAGCACCATCTGTTGTGTCGCCGTTTCACCCATGCGTTTTGCGACTTCCGATTGATATTGCTCGACTTTTTGTTCGGGGCCGGTATGTTTACCAACATCATCACTCAATTTGACCGTATCCATTTGGTTGACATGAGTGGCTTTCATGACAATGTTGTTTGAAGGTAGGCCCAAATCGTTCGTTAGCGATGTACCCCAGCCAAACATCAAGCCAACGCGTCCGCCAAAATGATCGGCCAGTTTTTCGATTGCATCGATGTCTAACCCGTCGCTAAATACAATCGTTTTATCAGCCGGATTGATTTCGTGTTGTTCGTAGAAGTCGATTACTCGTTCACCAAATTCGACTGGATCGCCCGAATCATGGCGCAGGCCACGCCACTGCCGAGCTTGTTCTGGAGTAAAGTCGGTAAAAAAGAATTCGCTACCAAATGTATCAGTCAGGGCAATTGATAAGTCGTCACCGTAATGTTCTTGCCAGTCCTGTAGCATTTTGGCGTGGCCATCAAGTGGATTGCCACCGTCGGCGTCTTCTAATCCTGCGTACACCATAGGCATTTCGTGAGCAAAGGTACCGATAGGAGCGATATTATATTTGTAGGCAAACCAAGGATTGCTTGTACCAACTAAATTTTCAGGACATTCAGTCGCCAGGCGCCCGACAACGTGTTCGTGCCACTTTGCACTAAAGCGGCGGCGCGTGCCAAAGTCTGAAAATTTGATATCTGGACGGGCTTGCAAACGGGCGATCTTTTCGTTTAATCGGCGATTACCTTCGGCATACAAGTCGTCAATATTTAAACCGTTGGCGTCCATTAATTCGGCGTAATACTCTTCGTTTAGTTCGCTCATTATCACCGTTTCCCATAGGCTGACATCGGTCCACGGGCCGGTTGATTCGACTGCCAGGTCATTCGTGTCAGGGTTGGTACTGATAGTAACGTCGGGTAGCTGTAAACCAGCTAAATGATCTAAGTATTTCGGTGTAAAACGGGCTTCGCCGTTTTGGGCTTGGAGGCCAGCGTAATAGGTAATTTCTTCGGACGAAAAACCGCGTTCACGAATAGAATCCAATCGCTCCTTTAGTGCGGCTTCGGTGACAAATTCGCTGAGTGGCTGTTCCGCGCGACGATTTTTTAATGTAAATGTAACTTCTGCATCTGGGTGTTTTTCGTAGGCCATATCACCCATAGTTAGTTTGTAAAAGTCTAACCCACGGCTGAGGTTGGCGTCGGTTTCATTCATAACATTATCCCTCCAGCTCTTTCATTACTTCGTTGCTGGTTGCCAGCCGAATACCACGTTTACCCAGGTTACGAAAACAAAGCTCTCGGTTTTTTGACATCACCGCCTCGACAGCATCGGTGACAAGGGTTACGTCATAGCCCATATCGTACAGGTCGGCCGCCGTCGAATCGACGCATAGTTTTTGCTCGGCACCATCGCCAAGCGCCAGACCAGTCACATAGACAGAAGTAGTCTTTTTTTCATCAAGCCAGTCTGGCAGTGTCATTTTTGTATCGGGGTTGTAGGCAAGGGCGCCGGTATAGCTAGTATCATCTTCGGGGGAAGTGCAGGCAACATCACCTTTGATAAACTGGGTTGCGAGTGTCGAATCTTTGGCGGCGAGTAAGTCAGGGTGCAGCTCGGCGCCCGGTGTACCACCAACACAGTGGATGGGCCAGGTGTTGGTAAAATTAGGATTGTCCGAAAAGTGTGCTGTTTCTGTCGGGTGGTAATCTTGGGTAGTGGCAATAGGTAAATTGGCGCGGTGAAACGCATCGGTCAATTGATTAATAGGTGAAACGACTTGTTCGCCGCCGTCTACACCTAATTCGCCACAACCATCAATACCTAATCGTTTACCTTCGTATGCGGGCATAAAACCACGCTGCGTATCAACAATAACTAATGCTTTATTTGAATACTTTTCCATAGCTCTCTCCTTTATGTAAGTGTATATATAACACTTACTATATACCTATCGTACAGACTAGTTATTGTAATGTCAACACTATATCTAAAATTATCAAAATAGATTATACTGATGCTATAAACAAGGAGAATCAATATGCCAATGCCACACGACCTTGTGTTTGTCCGTCACGGTCAATCCGAAGCAAACATTATTCAAAAAGAAATCGAGCCGCGGCCGTCAGTTGATACAATTCAGGCGGTGCATGATCGTCCAGACTGGCAGCAACGATTGTCGGCATTAGGTATTCAGCAGGCACAAAATGCAAAGCAGTGGATTGATGATAATCTGGGCGGGGTTGAGTCGTTTGATGGCCGTTATCTTTCGCCATTTTTACGCACCCGGGAAACCGCAGCCTATATTGGCGGAGCCGCTTGCAGTGAATGGACAGTTGACGACCGAGTAGTAGAACGAAGCTGGGGTGTTTATGGAATCGTAGCACGCGCCGAACAACGCAAACAGTTTCCCCTAACAAATAAATTACACAAAACAACACCGTGGTATGTGCGGTTTGATGGCGGTGAAAGCATGCCAGACGTCTATGGCCGTTTTCGTGATTTTCAGGGGACACTACACCGCGAACAATCAGGCAAACGTGTGATTGTTGTGTCGCATGGTGATTTTATTAACGTGGCGCGTTATGGAATCGAGCGCATGCTGCCCGAGCAGTGGGAAGCAATTGACCGCGACCCAGCCTACACAATTCGTAATTGTAGCATCACGCAGTATTCTCGTTGTAATCCGAATGATTCGACCGATGTTCGGGACAAATTACATTGGCGTCGGATGGTGTATCCAGACATGCTAGACAAGTCGCCAGATAGTGGTGAATGGGTTGAACTGCCGGGTCGCCAACGCTATACCGGTGCCGACTTGTTACAGCAAGTCGAATTTGTGCCACGTTTGATTACGACACAGGATAATGAATAAACGTTTGCACTGCCTGGAGCGATTGTTTTAGACGCGCTTTTTCTGTCCCTAATGCAATAATATATGGAATATTTGTCTTTTTTATATGCTGAATAAAGGATTGGTGCATATCGTGACGGATATGTTTGCCGTCCCGCGTCCCGTCTTGTACAAATGGAATTTCGTCGCCAGTAATAATATATAAGTCAATCTTATCGTTAGCCCCGATAGCGCGAACGTCAGGGGTTGCTGTATCCATGTATCGTTTTTGCCAGATTTCGGTGGCGCTAGCGTTAGTGTCACAGACGATTATTCCATTTGAACGATGGGCAATTTGTTTTTCGATTGCTTGTTGGGTTGATGCGATATGAACAAAATCCTGGCTGGTCCATTGGTGACTGACAGCTAAAAAGCCATCACTATACAACCGACCATATTCTGGTACCCACGGCGTGTCCAAATGTGCCGCCAGGTCGCGGGCGAGCGTAGTAGTGCCGGTTGATTCGGCCCCAACAATCACAATACGAAGTGCCAGATCAGTTTTGACAACCGGATGAAGGTAGCGCCATTCGTCGAATAAATTAGCGCGTATACGTGTAGCACTGATTGGTATATGAACACGGTTGTGGTCAACCATGTGATGCGTCGTTTTCATATATTTAGCGTATGCAGTGCCATAATTTTCCGAACTAAACACGACATCGGGCGTATAGCCAAGAAAAGCGAGTGTGTGTTTGGCCCAAGCTTTTGAGTTGTCGTCATCGTCTAGATCAGGGATAATCTGAACATTTGCAGTTGGATGGATGGCTTGCAGCCATTGCTGTCGTTTTGCTGCCGGAATAGTATAGGCGGGGCTGTCACAAACCAGCACTACGACCTCGTCACTACGTGATAATGCGTAATCTATCAGATACGAATGTCCTAGATGGGGCGGGTAAAATTTACCAATGACCAAACTACGCATCTTTTATTATCCTTGTTTGCTGGCTTTATTCCATGATACAAAACCGCTGATGGCAATACCTAGGAAAACCAGATACAGCAGGGCAATGAATGGGACGGCTTTATAGTAATACAGCCCGACCGCCACGACATCGACGGCAATCCACAATATCCAGGATTCGACTCGGCGTAGAATCATCAGAATGGTGGCGGCAAAACTCATTACAGTAGTTGTCGCGTCAAGCCCTGGCAGCGACGCTGGCATAGGAAAGAGTGTTGGTACCCATGCGTTCAGATTAACTAAAACCCAAGTCAAAACGATACTGCCAATAACAATGCCGCCAGCCCAGTAGAGGTTAGTTCGCTGCGAATTTGTCACGATTTTTACTTTGCGGTCATTCGCCTTTTCTTTGCCAGTCTGCCACAAATACCATCCCCAAAGGCCAGTAATAAAATAGTAAATCTGTTCAAAGAAATCGGCATAAAGTTGAATCTGATAAAACAAAACACCAAATAGTATGACGCCGATAGTGGCCACTGGCCACGTCCAAATATTACGTTTTGCAACCAACAAGACTGAGGCCAAGTTAAACAAGGTTCCAGTAAATTCAAGGTAACTAATAGGGTAGCCAAGCAATGTAAAAAATGTGTTGCTGACATCAAAAAATGCTAAAAATGTGTTCACGGTAACCTCCGTCTAAAAATTTAATGACGGCGGAGCTCCTACCTACATCGAGTGTACTACATAGTTAGTGTTAAATCAACACTTAGTTATAAATTGTGTAATAATTAATCAAAACTGCGAGGTAATACTTCGAGGTTTTGAGTATTGAATGTATATAATTTCGCAGGACGGTGTGCGCCCTCGCGTTTCATATCGCCAGTCTCGTGGATCAGTGCCAGGCTGTGAATTTTTTTGCGGAAGTTACGTTTGTCTAATGTGCGACCAAGAATCGATTCATAGGCAGATTGCAGTTCTGCTAATGTAAATGTTGGTGGCAAAAATGCATAAACAGCGTTAGTGTAGGCTAATTTAGCGATAAGGCGTTCGTGTGCGTAGGCTATAATTGCCGCGTGATCGTAGGCAAGTCGGGGTAATCCATTGATGGGTAAAAAGCTGCCGCTACTATCGCTAGCTGGCTGAATATCACGACCACAACCCATGTAGGTGACCGATACGGCATGCCCGCGCGGATCGCGATTCACTGTGTCGAAAGTATATAGCTGTTCGACATAGCGCAGGTCATTTTGGACCGATATACCTGTTTTTTCGGTAATAATTCGCTGCAACGCTTCGTTTGTCGTTTCGCCGATGGGGTTATAGCCGCCAGGCAAGGCCCACGAACCTTTGAACGGATCGTCTTGTCGTTTTACCAACAAGACGTTCAATACACCATCAATCAGTTGAAAAACAACAGCATCGACGGTCAATGTAGGTGCGACATAGGGCGTAGTGTACTTCATACATTTAGTCTAGCATAACTAATACCACTTACACAAAAAATACCTCGCCGCTAGGACGAGGTATTTTTTATAAGTGGTGGTAATAAATTACCAGCTACGCTGTCGGAATGAACCGCCACCGTTGCCGCCGCGATCACCGCCGCCACCGTTGAAGTCGCGTTTTGGACGATCTTCTTTAGGACGTGCAAGACCAACGCTGATGGTACGACCATCAAGTTCTTTGCCATCAAGCTGATCAACAGCTTTTTGGTTGTCTTCTTCGTTTTTGAACTCAACAAAGCCGAAGCCTTTTGAACGGCCGCTATCGCGGTCAGTGATTACTCGTGCGCTTTCAACTTCGCCGATTTGCTCGAAATGAGCTTTGAGTGTGTCGTCAGTAGTTGCATATGCAAGGCTACCGATGAATAGATTTTGTTGTGCCATATTGTAGGTACTCTTTTCTTCTTATCTGATTAACTTATCGTCCGATCGACCGCTTCTGCGATGTGTGCGAAGAAGAGAGTTTACCTGTAAGAGGTAAGCGCCCGCCTTTTGCCTTAATACGCGTGTGCTTCTGAACGTACCTATTTAAGCATATTTTGTTGTACAATACTAGCTTTAGCATAAAGTACTTGCATTTGCATACGAAAAGGGACATAATAAAGCATAAGCTGGTACGCCACAAGGGTACCGTAAACGTTAAAATAAACAGTGGAAAAACAAAAAAACGTGCCCTGGGTGGGCGCGTAACAGCTTAGAAAACTCGCCTCTGTCAAATCAGGCGAGTTTTTGTTACAATAAACCAAGTTTGGGGCTGTAGCTCAGTTGGCCAAGATGCGTCAGCATCGATAAAATAATATGAGTGCCAGCACTCTCGCCAACTTTTATTACCCCTAACTATAAAATAAGTTACAATCAGTATTGTATTACCATATGGGGCTGTAGCTCAGTTGGCTAGAGTGCTTCCATGGCATGGAAGAGGTCCAGGGTTCGAGTCCCTGTAGCTCCACCAAAGAAAAGTTCTGATATCTAGAATCGGAACTTTTCTTTGTAATTACTATCGTTGAGGGTAAATACTAACCTTTTGCTGGTTCTGTTTCCTCATCGGGCAAAGCGTCAACAATCGCCTGAACTCTATCGACATAGTAATTGCTGTTATTGTAATGAAACCCACGGGCGTTTTCGTCGCAGCGCAAACGAGCGCTTGTTTGAGAAAAGTTTTTTAGAGCCTCGATAACAAATACTGCGTCACGATTAGACAAATCAACACTAAGGCTTTCGGGATTGTCGATTCCGGCCATCGAAATTGTCTCTGTTAGTTTTCGGGCGGCTTTTGGCAATTGAAACACCCTTGTTTGCTGTCGTAGTTCGGCAACGGCGTAGGCGACTGCCAGTGATTCGTCAGTATCTTGAAATGTCACGCGAGATTGCTTGTCTGTAATCTTTTCGATTTCCATCTAAATTCCTCATACGTTATATGATATGTTACACCATAGCATAATTTTTGCGTTGCACCAAAGTGAATAGGGAACAACGGTTGAAAAACCACCCCAGTTGTGCTATGATAAACGCCAGAGGAGCCCATCAATAAATGGGCGTATTTTTATGAAAGACCCTAAATTCATTCGCAACATTGCGATTATAGCGCACGTTGACCATGGCAAAACGACCATGGTTGATGGGTTGCTAAAACAAAGTAATACTTTCCGTGACAACCAGGCCGAAATGAGCCAGGATTTGATTATGGACAGTGGTGATCAAGAGCACGAACGTGGTATTACGATTACCGCCAAACAAACATCGATTTATCACGACGATTATAAAATCAACATTATCGATACGCCAGGTCACGCCGATTTTAGCGGTGAAGTCGAACGAACGCTGAACATGGCCGATGGCGTACTGTTAGTCGTTGACGCCCAAGAGGGCCCGATGCCACAGACAAAATTTGTGCTATCAAAAGCATTAGAACTGGGCCTAAAGCCAGTCGTCGTCATTAACAAAATTGACAAACCATCACGTCGTATCGACGAAGTGATTGACGAAGTGTCTGATTTGTTTTTGGAACTAGCTGTCGATGATAGCCAGCTACACTACCCGGTATACTATGCGATTGGCCGCGAGGGCAAAGCTTGGACGCATCTACCTGAAAACTTGGCTGAACACGCTGATTTAACGCCAATTTTTGACGCTATTATTAATGACATTCCTGCGCCAACTGTTGCTGTCGATAAACCACTGCAATTGCTAGTGACGTCGCTTCAGTACGATAATTTCCTGGGTAAATATGCCATCGGTCGTATTACACGCGGTGACGTTAAAAAAGGCCAGCAAGTGGTGCTCATCAAACGTGATGGAACGCACGTTAATGCAAAAATCGAAAAAGTCTTTGGTTATCGTGGTTTGAACCGCGAAGAAATTGACGTAGCTGGCGCTGGTGACATTGTTGCCCTGACGGGTATCTCAGCTGCGCACATTGGCGAAACGATTGCCGACAAAGAAAAACCCGAAGCATTGCCGGTTATTGATGTTGAGGCACCAACTCTCAGTATGTATCTGGGTCCAAACACCAGCCCAATGAAGGGTAAAGAAGCCGAGTTTAACACTAGTCGCCAAATCGGTGACCGCCTGAAAAAAGAGCTAGAAACAAACGTCTCGTTACGAGTCGCTGACGACGGTATCGGTTTTGTAGTGTCGGGTCGCGGTGAACTGCACCTGTCTGTTTTAATTGAAACCTTGCGTCGTGAAGGCTTTGAATTTGAAGTCGGTCGCCCGCAAGTAGTGACGATTGAAGAAGATGGTGTCACCAAAGAACCAGTCGAAGAATTATTAGTCGAAGTTGGTCCAGAATTTTTGGGTGCGGTCAGCCAAGAACTTGGCACCCGCCGGGCAGCGATGACTAAGCAAGAACAAACAAGTAGCGGCACTTCGCGTTCGACCTATATTTTGCCAACACGCGCCATGATTGGTCTGCGTAATGTGCTACTAACCGCAACAAAAGGTACGGTGATTATTAACAGCTTGCCACATGGCTACCAGCCGATGGGAGCAAAGTTGCAGCAAACACGCAACGGTGCACTTATTGCAACCGAAGCTGGTTCGACGACGGCATACGCATTAGATAATGCGGCGTCTAGGGGTGAACTATTTGTTGGTCCAGGAACGACCGTTTATCAAGGTATGGTTGTCGGTATGTACAATCGCCAAGGTGACTTGGACGTCAATGTTTGCCGCGGCAAGCAGTTAACGAACATGCGTACTTCGTCGAGTGACGGTACGGTGCAATTAACACCGTTTACCGACCTTAGCCTAGAGCAGTCGATTGACTTTATTGAAGACGATGAATTGCTAGAAGTAACACCAAAATCGCTTCGTTTGCGAAAACGATTCCTGGATCCAAACCTACGCAAACGCAATAAAAAATAAGTAAATAATATTTACAATTTTGTCTCCTCATGTTGTCACGCACGAGCAGGTATTTTTGTTGTAAATTATCCTAAAAACTAGCGTTGCCACAGGGAAACACAAGCACTATACTATATATAGAAATAAACTGTGGATTATATATGAAAATACCTGGCGAAAATAAACTCAAATCGGCAATTGTCACCACGACAGGTGGTTTGGTGCCGACACAAAAAAGCCCCGATGAAGCATTGGGTGAGTTATTTGCTGATGTGCAAAAAAAGCGCGTGTATGGTGACGGTAAAACCTTTGTCGATTTGATTCCACGCCGTCGAATGAAACAAATCCAACAAGAATATATGCTGCTTAAAAACGATCCGCAGTTTGATTTGCGTGATTTTGTGTCACGGCATTTTTATAAATATGGCGCCTACGATACCGCCTATAAAACCGATACATCAATGACGCCGCGTGAACATATTGGCGAATTATGGCATGTGCTAGAGCGCAAAAACCGACGCGATCGTGGTTCACTGATTTCTTTGCCGCATGCGTATATCGTGCCGGGTGGTCGTTTTAGCGAACAATTTTACTGGGATAGCTATTTTATTATGATTGGTCTGGCTGCTGATAAACGATGGGATATTGTCGAGGGAATGATGCGGAACTACGCCTACATGATTCGCAAATTCGGTTTTATTCCAACAGCTAATCGAACGTATTTTCTCAGTCGTTCTCAGCCGCCATTTTTCGCACATATGGTCAAACTTCTTGCCCGGCACAAGGGTCGCAAGCGCACTTTGATTGAATATTTACCATACTTGGTGTTAGAGTATCGCTTTTGGATGAAGGGTCAGCGTTCTGTCAACGAGCATCCTGATCACCAAGCGCTGGCACGGGTAGTACAGATGCCAAATGGTATTATTTTGAACCGTTATTATGACAATAAAAACACACCTCGCCCCGAATCGCTAAAAGAAGATATCGAGGCTGCTCACGGCAAAAAAAGTCACGAAACCGAAGCGCTGTTTTTGCACTTACGGGCTGGGGCAGAATCGGGTTGGGATTTTAGTTCGCGTTGGTTCGAGGATCCACAAGATATCAAAACCATCCATACGACGGATATCATACCGGTCGATTTAAATAGTTTGTTGTATCAATTAGAAGTCACTATTGCCGAAGCCTATCGTTTAATGCTGCAACCATTACTAGCGAAAAAGTTTTTATTAGCGGCAGAGCGCCGGGCTAATACAATTCAGCACTACTGTTGGAGTGAAAAGGAACAGTTTTTTGTTGATTATAACTTCAAAAAAAATGCACCGACCCAACATTTAACACTTGCGGCCGTCTTTCCGCTATATGCCAAAATTGCGACGTCCAAACAGGCTGCCGCTGTTGCTGCGCGCTTAGAAAAAGATTTTTTGAAAGAGGGCGGCTTGGTGACCACACTGGAAAATACTGGTCAACAATGGGATGCGCCTAATGGCTGGGCACCGTTGCAGTGGGTAGCGATTGAAGGTCTACGTCATTATGGCTATCATCATCTTGCCAGCGAAATAAAACGTCGTTGGGTCAAAACCGGCGTGCAGGTGTTTGAAAACAAGGGAAAAATGATTGAAAAGTACGATGTCCAAAGTAAAAGCCGCGTTGGTGGTGGCGGCGAATATCCACTACAAGATGGGTTTGGTTGGACAAACGGTGTGTTAGCGGCACTACTTGAAGAACCGCACGATTAGCGTCACTTTATTTTTAGACGGTCGGCAGTCCGTTACTATACGTCGATAAATCAACACCGCGCCTGGCAAGTCGTTTTTGCGTTGCTAAAATGACCGCGACAGACCAGGCTTGGACTTCTTGTGGTGGTTGGACGACTTTGTTTTCGCGTTGGTTCACTTCGTCCCATACGATGATTGTTTGCTGGTTGATACTAGGTGTGTCGCTGTCGTCACCACGTACGTACTCGGGGAAAACGCGGGTTGTTGTTGTGACGTTTAAGATGCGACGATCTAAATCATCGGCTGCCTCACCATATCCCAGTCGCCGTAAGCCTTTGGCAATGTGGTGCGTATCCCATAACCAAACGCTGCCGCAGTGGTATGACCCAGCCCGAAAACGAACTTCATCACTGGCAAGGGTGCGAATACCACTGACATTTAATAGTTCTGGTGACAATATGTGGCGAACGACGGCTTCGCGCATCCGAACGGTTTCTGGATCGTCACCTTTTAATAATCGTGAATTAAGTGTATGTCCCATATTTGATGTACGAATTTTGAGTTGTCGTAGCTGGCCGTGGTCGTCACGATCTGTACCTAGGACAAAGTAGCCGTCTTTTTCTTCTGTCCAAAACGTTCCCAGAATAGTTCGTTTTAACTGTTCGGCATGAGCGCGCAGTTCTTGGGCGCGTTCGTCGTAATCCAAAACGTCCTCGAATAATTCGGCCGCATCAATCAACGCATCATAGGTTGTTACCTGGACTTCGATCGACGCGATTCCTTTGTCGTGATTGGCAAGTGTGCCATCGGCGTGATGATAGGCGTCCCACGAATCTTTCCAGACTTGATTTTCGATGCCTTTGGGTAGAACCGATTTATATTCCAGCAAACCTTCGGGGTTACTGCTGAGTCGCCGGGTAATCCAGGCAAGTGCCATTTCAAGTGCGTGCGCCATGGTTTGGCGGTTGCCCTGGCGATCAGTAAATTCTTGGGACAAAAAAGCGCGGTTTTCTTCGGATCGTTGACAGTAGGCGGTAAGTGTGCGGATAAATTCTGGCGTTGCGTCAACCGAACCGTAGTAGGGCCAACCCCAACCCAGACGCTCGGTCAGGTCGCGGGCAATCGGGTCGTCTTCGTCGCGGGCTTCATGAACGATTCGGCCCAGTTCTTCTTCGCGTTCTGTGTTGTCTTCTAGCCCTTGCAATTCCGCAAGTCGCAAGGTTGTTGCTCGCGCTAATTCGGGGTAGCTGGATATTAAATCAATTGCCACACGTAGCGAATCTCGCCCAAAATTCACTTCGTACAGGCGTAAATGAGCCGGCGTTCCAGCAGGTGGATTTGCCAGCGCCGTTGCTTCAAAGGCAAGTGCGGCAACGCTAGGGCCAAATTTGCCAATTTCGTCTGGATTGCTGGCGCGTGTCAAACGTAGCATCTGTTCTAGGCTAGATGGCGGCCGAGAAAACTCGCGTTTATCATGGGTAATTATCGGTAATAATAGGCGCTCACCAGGAAGTACT
>DASSWW010000046.1:0-5623 GCA_035704495.1 Saccharimonadales bacterium (SeqCode) | reverse complement strand
CCAAGTATTTGCGCAACAACGTATGCTACAGCACGCAGGCCGCTCATTCGTTTTGTTGCCCAAGCCGCGATGACGAGTGCAGGGTTAACGTATCCACCTGAAATTGAACCAACTGCGAGGACGACACCGACAAGTGCGAACAATGCAAGAATTGGTTGACCTTGGCCGGCAATAAAGACGGCAGCAAAGATAAAGGTACCGACAAACTCGGCAATCAATGCAGTTGCAAGTGGTGTGCGCATAAGTCCAAACCTTTTAGTCGAAGCTGTCGATGCGGTAGCAGCTTTGCGTGCTGGTCGTGACGCAACTGCCTTTACGGTCGTTACTTTGGTTGTGTTTTGCTTCTTAGCGGTCGGCTTTTTAGTAGTCGATTTCTTCGCGTTCGAAGCGGCTTTTTTGATAGCCATGTGATTCCCCTCCTTTACAGTGAAATATGAGCGTAGTATATCATATATTTTTCTACGTAAACATGAGTGGTACAATAAAGAGCATGGGATTATTTATTAGACAAGACGACAACCGATCTGAATTACAGCGACGACTAACGGCAGAACTAACTGAAAAAGCAAAGAAAAAAAGGGAACTCGATAACAAACCATTACCTGACGGCGTCAAAGATTCAACTTTTATCAACGACACACAAGCAACAGGTAAATTTGCCTGGCTATGGATTTTGTTAATTGCGCTGGCAATCGTTGCGGTTATTGTTTTTATATTTGTAACGAGTTAGCCTATTTTACACTCGATTTTTCACTCTGTCATAGCGTATACTAAGGGAAGTTATGACAAATATCGATGAACTGCGCGCCCAACTTTTAGAGCGCATTACCCAATCGGATGATCCGCGGAGTGTATTAAAGGCGGATGAAATCAAGCGATTATATACCGTCATTCCGACGCTTGACCCTGCCGAACGTGGCGCATACGGCAAAGCAGTCAACGATATGAAAGTTGCATTAGAAGCAGCGGTAAGTGAGTGTGAAGCAGCCCTGGAAGACAGTACAATTATTCCGATTGACGTCACCGCACCGTGGGATGTAAATGCAGGCGCGGTGACGCTTTTGCCAACCGAACAAGGAACTGTTCATCCGTTGATGCGCGAAATTGCTCGTCTATCGGAAATTTTTGAACGCATGGGATTTGGCATTTTAAACTCGCGTGAAATTGATGATCAGTATCATATGTTCGAAACGCTCAATTTTCCCGCAGGTCATCCGGCGCGCGATGATTACGATACGTTTATGACTGTAGAGACTGACACCAACGGCGAGCCATTGATTGCCCCGGCGCACACCAGTACTATGCAGCACCGGGCACTGAAATTATATCGCGCCAACCTGGACGCTGGTGAGCCAATTGCGGTCGTTGTACCCGACCGAGTGTTTCGTAACGAAGACCTCGACGCCCGGCACGAGCACACATTTTACCAAGTCGAAGGCGTTTACGTGGCGAAAGGCGTGCATGCTGGCATGTTGATTGCGACGCTACAAGAATTTTTACAAAGCTATTACGGTAAAGAATTGGACGTTCGGGTGAATCCATTTTATTTTCCGTTTACCGAACCAAGTTTTGAGTTTGCGCTGTCGTGTCCGTTTTGTGATAAAAAGGGCTGTAACGTGTGTTCTTACGAAGGCTGGATCGAACTATTGGGCTGTGGTATGATTCACCCCAACGTATTAAAAGCCGCCGACATCGACCCAAATGAATACACCGGTTTTGCCTTTGGCTGCGGCATCGATCGTTTGGTGATGATGAAATACGGCATCGAAGATGTGCGACATTTCCATGCTGGCAAATTAGAATTTTTGAGGCAGTTTTAGATGAAAGTTAGTTTAAATATCGTCAAACAGTTTACCGACGTTGATGTGCCGGTTGATGAGTTGGTGCAGAAAATTAATCAACAACTTGGTGGCGTCGAAGAAGTAATTGACTTGGGTGTGCGCTATAAAGACGCGGTGATTGCTAAAGTTGTAAACTGCGAAAAACATCCGAATGCTGACAAATTGTCGGTTTGTGAAGTCGATGCTGGAACGGGCAAAAACATACAGGTTGTGTGCGGTGCGCCTAATGTTCGCGCTGGTATATTTGTGGTTTGGCTACCACCAGCTTCAATCGTGCCATCAACATTTGATGACGCAGAACCATTTGTGTTAACACCAAAAGAACTGCGTGGGGTGATGAGTAATGGGATGCTCGCCAGCGCCAAAGAACTTGCGATTGGCGACGACCATGATGGTATTTTGGAAATTGATTCTAGTGAATGGAAACCGAATGATACGGAAGTGAAACCTGGCGCAAGTTTTGCCAAAGCCTATGGCCTAGACGACACGATTATCGATATTGAAAACAAAATGTTCACCCATCGACCTGATTTGTTTGGTCAACTGGGTGTGGCGCGCGAGATTGCTGGTATTCAGCATAAACAATTTACTAGCCCACAGTGGTACACGGATAAACACATGTTTGATGGTGGCGAAGGACTAGCGCTCGATGTTTTTAATGACACGTTAAAAGATGCTCCGCGCTTTATGGCTGTGGCCGTCAAAGACGTCACGGTCAAGCCAAGTCCTTTATGGTTGCGATGCGCGCTTGTGGTAATGGGCAGTAAGCCAATCAACAATTTAGTTGACGTCACTAACTACGTGATGCTCCTGACGGCGCAACCCACCCACGCTTATGATTACGATAAACTTCGTGGCGGTAAGATTGGTGTGCGTATGGCGCGCAGTGGCGAGAGAGTCACGTTACTTAATGACAAAGTATATGAGCTAAGCCAAGATGACATTGTGATTGCCGATGGCGAAGGTCCTGTCGGTCTGGCAGGAATTATGGGTGGTGGCGAAAGTGAAGTCGACGAGAATACTAAGAATATTGTGCTCGAAGTTGCTAGTTTTGATATGTACATCGTACGAAAATCAGCCATGCGTCACGGTGTTTTTACCGATGCGCTGACACGATTTAACAAAGGCCAGAGTCCGCTGCAAAGCCCTGTAGTGCTTAAGCTTTTAATGCAGTCAATTACAGATGTAGCTGGTGGCGAGCAGGCGAGTGCAGTTTTCGACAAGAAGAATCAAGAAGTTAACGATAGTGAACCAGCATTTGTCGGCGTTGATTTTATTAACCAGCGACTTGGAATGAGGTTAACGCGTGATGCAATCGTGCAACTGTTAAAGGATGTTGAGTTTGATTTTTGTGAGGACTGTGATGCTGGCGATCATAAGGAAAGTATTCACTATGTTGCACCATTCTGGCGTACCGATATTGAACTGCCCGAAGATATTGTTGAAGAAGTTGGCCGCCTGTACGGTTTTGATAAACTTCCCCGTGAATTACCAAAACGAAGTATTACACCAGCGCCAAAAAATCCGCGCCGCGCACTCGAATCAAACGTGCGCGAAGCTTTAGCGCGAGCTGGCGCTAATGAAGTGTTGACGTACAGTTTTGTGCACCAGCAAGTTATCAATCATGCCAACCAAGACGTTTCCCAGGCATTCAGATTATCAAATGCGCTCAGTCCTGATTTGCAATATTATCGTCTGAGTTTGACGCCGAGTTTATTAGGATTAGTTCATTCAAATATCAAAAACGGTTACGACCAATTTGCATTGTTCGAACTGAATAAAGCACACAACAAAACTATAGAATTAACCGACGAAAACGTGCCAGCCGAAATTAGTATGATCAGCCTGGTGGTGGCAAATAAAAAGCCACAAACAACAGGTGCAGCGTTTTACCAAGCTAAAAAAATACTAGAATATATGGGAAAATCATTAGGACTAGAATTGGTCACTGTACCGTTTACCGAGCAACCTCACCACGCCGTAACGGCACCATTCGAATGGCGACGTAGCGCGCAGGTTGTTGACGCGGCGTCGGGTGTCTTTATTGGCATTGTTGGCGAATATAAAAAGCCAGTTGCTCGCAACTTTAAATTACCAGAATACGTCGCTGGTTTTGAACTAGGGTCAGAGCATTTGTTAGAAGCGGTGCAGCATCGAACCAACAACTATACGCCAATCAGCCGTTTTCCGGGTACGGAACGTGATATTTGTTTTCAGGTTACCACGGCGGTTAAATATGCGCAGATTGTTCAGGCAGTTCAGACTGTGCTTGACGATACTCAGCTAGAAACAGCAATTTCGCCTGTTGATTTGTATCAGCCAGCAGATGGCGACACGAAAAACATTACTATTCGTATCAAACTGACGGCGCATGACCGGACGTTAACCGGCGAAGAAGTAGCAAAAATTATAGAGCAAGTTGCCTCTGTAGTGATTGAACAGACCCAGGCCACTATCGTTTAGATGATTGCCTGGGGTAATTTCTGGTTTATGCCGCGATTTGCTATGATAGACGTAACGATACCAAAAACAGACATAGAGGATTATCATTTATGAATATTACTATTGTCGGTGGAGGCTTTGGCGGTGTTAAAACAGCGCTCGAGTTAGCCAGCGAGCCAGGCAACCAGATTACCTTAATTACCGATAAGCCAGAGTTTCAATATTATCCTGCTTTGTACGGTGCAGCAACTGGCCATAGTCATTTGCAGTCGTGGGTGCCGCTCGATACGATTTTTGCTCATAAAAAAAACGTGACAGTAATACTTGATACTATCGAAACTATAGACCCAGAAGCGAAGTCATTACATGGTAAGTCTAGTACCGACTACACGTATGAAACGTGCGTTTTGGCGCTTGGGACAGTGACGACGTATTTTGGCATCAAGGGATTGGCGGCGCACAGTTTCGGTATTAAATCGGCAGATGAAATTATGGAACTAAAAAAGCATATCTATACGGATATCGTCGAAGGTCGTGGTGTCGATAAGCGCTACATTGTGATTGGAGCAGGACCGACGGGTGTTGAACTGGCAGCTGCACTGGGTATGTACTTAAAAGATTTGCGCAAACACTTTAGCGCTGGTGATTCTAATATTCATGTCGCACTTATCGAAGCAGCACCGCGAGTGTTGCCACGCATGAGTGAAAAATCGAGTGAAAAAGCATTGCGCCGATTAGAGAAATTGGGCGTCAAAGTGCAGACTGGTAAAACAGTCGAATCGGCAGATGAAGATGCCATTACTGTCAGTGGTGATTTTATGACCAGCGATACGATTATATGGACATCTGGTGTCGCTAATCATCCGTTTTACAAAGCAAACGCTAATCATTTTAAACTGGCACCGAACGGGCGGGTAGTGGTTGATGAATATATGCAAGCGAACAAAGACGTTTATATCATTGGCGATAATGCGGCGACGCCATTTACTGGTTTGGCGCAAACGGCACTACACGATGCGCTATTTATAGCAGCGCATTTAAAACGTGTGCACGAAAATGCTCCACTCGTTACGTATAAAGCAGTCATGCCACCGGTCATTGTTCCCCTGGGCGAAAATTGGGCAGTATGTGAGTGGCGCAAGTTGCGATTGAGCGGTTGGCCGGCGTCATTACTACGCCGAGCTGCTGACTTTATGGGCTATTCGGATATGTTGCCACTTGGTCAAGCGCTAGGAGTGTGGCGGGCGCGCAAAGAGCGTCATGACAAACACGTACCCGAATCAACATTGGAATAAAAGGACATCATGAAAAGGCCCGGTTACCGTGTGCGTTGCAGCACA
>DASSWW010000033.1:0-25459 GCA_035704495.1 Saccharimonadales bacterium (SeqCode) | reverse complement strand
ACGCGTTGATTACTAGCGATACGATGACGATTATCGTACAGGTCAACGGCAAGCTGCGTGCTAAATTAACCGTTGCGGCGGATGCTGACGAGGATACTGTTAAACAAGCAGCACTTGATGAGCCGAATGTGCAAAAATTCTCAGACAATAAAAAACCAGCCAAGGTGATTTATATTCCTGGCCGGTTGGTGAACATTGTCGTCTAGGCTAGATGCTGGCCTTTTGATTTATATATAATAAAACTTACGCTATATCATGTCAATACACCCTTGAGTAATTGTATCAACTCCGCTATAATAACCGTTAAGTTTTAGTATAAAAACCTATAAAGGAGATCTTTTCAATGGGACAACCAAAAAAACAGAGTAGCCCGCGAAAAACCGGTACTCGTCGCAGCCACTTGGTGTTAAAGTTGGCACGTCGCGTCAACGGTACTTCACCGGTTAAAGTAAAAACGACCAAACGCGAAACAGGCAAGAAAAAACTTGTCGAAACTGCTGTCATGACCAAAAAACCAGCCACTAAAAAACCAACTACTACTAAAAAAGCAGCAAAATAACCACCTACCCACGTAGGCGTAACTTAAACAAACCTAAGTAACAGAAAGAACCAAACCGCTATGGCATCTAACCGCCACCTTGGACGTATCGTTGCACTGCAAAGTCTTTATGAATACGAATTTCGTATCCAGTCAGAGGATACGTCGGCAGATATCGATGAAATTCTGGGCCGTAACCTAGAACGTTACGAATCAGCAATTGATGACAAAGATTTTGTCAGTCAGCTTGCACATGGCGTCCTAGAGCTACAGGCGGACCTGGATGCGGCAATTCAACCGATTGCACCAGATTGGCCAATCGAACAGATTGCTCGTATTGATCGTACGATTTTACGTATGGGGCTGTACGAGTTGCTTCACCTAGCTGATATTGTGCCGCCAAAAGTGGTTATCAACGAAGCCGTTGAATTAGCAAAAGCGTTTGGTTCTGATAATTCAAGTAAGTTTGTCAACGGTGTACTGGGAACAGCATATCGCAATCTTATCGAAGGAAAATCAGATAATGCAAAATCCGAAGTTTGAACGATTCAAAAAGTATTTTAATCGGCACAAACCGTCGATTCAAGAGATTGTCCGCGAGCCAACTGCCGGGGGAATAGTTTTTCGTCGCGATAGCGATGGAAACGTCGAAGTATTGTTGATCCAAGACGCCAAAGACCGCTGGACGATTCCAAAAGGTCATATCGAACCAGGCGAAACTGCGCAGCAAACGGCCAAACGCGAAATTGGCGAAGAGGCTGGCCTGCACGACACCGAAGTGTTAGGGTGGCTAGGAAAAATCCATTTTCGCTACCGCCGTATCGACAAATTAGTACTGATGACAACACAAATATATCTGGTGCGAGCCAAGGGTGATACCAATGCTATTCAAAAAGAAGATTGGATGAATGGCATTAAATGGTTCAAGTTTAATGATGCGCTGGACGAAATCGAATACGAAGATATTGGCAAGCTGATGCTACTGGCGATGAAGCGTATCAGGCAGGAGAATTTATAAAATGAGTGGTATGCAGACCGCCCCGTATCAAGATTTTGCGCGCGAACACCTGGGATTTGAATTTAAAAATATTGATTTGTTAATTACCGCGTTGACGCATCGCAGTTATGTGAACGAACACAAAAAAAGCGTCAACGAGCACAACGAACGATTAGAGTTTTTGGGTGATGCTGTATTAGAATTAGTTGTTACTGACAGCCTATTTCGCAATCATACCGAAGCCGAGGGTATTTTAACCAGTTGGCGCGCATCGTTAGTGCGAACTGAAAGTATTGGAGAAGCGGGCGACAAACTGGGCTACGAATCGCTTATTCGCATGAGCAAGGGCGAAAAGAACGGCAGTACCCGTGCCCGGCAGCAAATTTTGGCCAATGCGTTCGAAGCAGTCATCGGTGCAATTTATTTAGAACGTGGCTATGACGATGCGGCGGTATTTATTGAAAAACACATTTTATCAAAACTCGATACTATTTTAGCAACCGGCAGCTGGCGCGATCCAAAATCGCATCTGCAAGAAGTCTCGCAGCGAATCGATAATCATACGCCGCTATATAAAGTATTAGAAGAAGTCGGACCTGATCATGACAAAGTATTTACATTAGGTGTATTCGTAGGTGACAAACTGATGGGCAAGGGCAGTGGGCCTAGCAAACAAACCGCGCAGCAAAAGGCAGCACGGGCGGCGCTAGAAGCCTACGATAAGCGTCAGAGTAAGTAAACAAAAGTAGATTTCGTCCAGAACAGATTGACGTTAAGGTCAAAACAGTGTAAACTTGTTCAAGAACTAATAAAAAAATTCTATGATTATAAGAGTGAAGTAAAGGAAGTTTAAATTTTATGCTCGCAATTCGTTTGCAACGTGTCGGCCGTAAAGGATACCCAGTGTACCGCCTCGCCGTTCAAGAATCTCAGCGCCACCCATCAAGCGGCCGTGTCGTCGCCTATGTTGGTAGCTACAACCCACACACCAAAGACGCCAAAGTACAGGTTGAGACGGCCCAAAAATACCTAGATAACGGTGCTCAACCAACACCTCGTGTTGTTAAATTACTGGCCGACGCTGGTGTTAAGTTGCCAAATTGGGTACAAAAAGCTGACCACAAAACAAAATCAACTCGTAACGCTGAAAAACTACGTAAAAATCAGCCAAAAGAAGAAGCGGCACCTGCCGAAGAATCAGCTGAATAGTACATTCTTGTTTAAAGCGCCCGTACTAACCGGGCGTTTTTTATTTGGCAAGGAAAAAACCCCGCTGGCTACGAGGTTCTTCCGGTAAAACCGGGACGCTTACGGATAAGCGTATTAGAGAGGATAGCTATGACGCAAGAACGTGGCCACGAACTTCGGCCTCTGCCGTTGCAATAGATTCCTCAATCAGCTGCTGCTGTTCAGGGCGCAAACCAACAAATCGATCAGTCTCTATCAGGCTGAGTCGTTGTGCGTACTTGCCACCAGTATCGCTGCCGATATTTTCGTGCCGTAATTTACGCACAAGTAGTGGTGAACTAATCTTGTGAATCATGGCTTTGACGAGCGCAATGGCAATTCGTTGCTCCTGCGCAGTCCAGTTCGATGCAATCGGGCGAACACGTTGCATTACGAGACGTTCGACGTCTTTGTTGAACTGTGTTTTTTGCTGGCGGTACATAGTGCCTCCTGGGTATGTGCGGTCATTGATGGTCCAATAACTTTATGTGTAATATATAAGGTAAGTTTCATTATGTCAATAGATTTATGATAATGAAAAACCCCGCTGGCTGCGGGGTCTTCCGGTAAAACCGGGACGCTCATGATGAGCGAATGTTGTTAAGCCGAAGTTCGAGAAGCCGCTGCAACGCGTTGCATGCCGGGGCGATGGTCCTGCGTCTGCTTGGGGGCGGTGGCTTTGCGCCGCTCATTCCGAGACGGGCCCTTGGCCTCTGCGATGGCGTCGCGTTGGCGCTGCCGTTTGGCTTCTTCTTGTTTGGCGCGCTGTGCCGCCGCCGTCTTTTTGTTGCCATGTGACTTTTGTGGGCCACCGGAACGAGGTGCAGACTTTGGAGACTTGGACTTTGCCATAATCAGCTTCTTTCTTTAGGGTGCCTTACCGGACTGTCCGGCAATGTTATGTATTATATTAGCATAAATAGTATAATATGTCAATTAGCATATAGGGTAAAAAATGTACTAGAGGAAAATAAGCATCATGCTACAATAGAGGTACGATAAAAGACAAGAGACCGAAGGTGGCAATGGAGGGCAACATGTCAACAATAGACCAGCAATTTATAGAATATATCGTAAAATCACTCGTCGGCAACCCCGATGATGTCGTTGTCGAACGTATTATCGACGAAAAGGGCGTATTACTCACGCTGACCGTTCACCCCGATGATCTGGGGCGGGTCATTGGTAAACGCGGCGTCACAGCACAAAGCTTGCGCACGCTTTTGCGAGCACTTGGAACGAAAAACGATGCCAGGTACAATTTGAAAATCGTTAATAATGATGACGAGCGTGAAAACTATACTATCTCATCAGATGACAGCCAGAACGAGGATGTGAATAACTCACCAGATGAACCTGTGGATAACGAATCGTCGTATGCAAAAAACTCTCGAAAAGAACTTGCGGAACTAGACGATCTCGATATATAACTGTGGAAAAGTTGTAGTATTGCCATATACGGTTTACCGCAAAAGATTGTTGTAAACGCTCATTCCGTCATGCTATAATCATAACTAGTTCAGAACAACTCTTGAACTGCGAGAATCAGAAGCTTTTGCGAGCAACATTACATATTTGTTGAGAGCTTTATATGTGTCACGAAATCAACCCACCTGCAATATGGTGGGTTTCGTGATTTCGGGTGTTTTTTAAGTTATAAAAGAGTGGCGACAGTGACACCTAAAACAGATAGGCCGACGCCGATGCCTAGGCTGATGACGAATTTACTGCTACTTGCCGGTGTGGCGGCTTTTTCGTTAAGCAAACCTTGCGACGGCTGGACGCGATTAGCATTGTCGTCGGTGTCGATTGGCGCATTTGCAATGGCCGGTTCGTTGACGTGACGAGCCGCTACTTCAGCGTCTTGCGGCGCATCTGGCTCGACATCGCTATGAATTGGCTGTAGCGTTATTTTTTTAGCCTCGGCTCGCTGCCGTTCCTCATCAGTAACGGGCTGGTTTTGTTCAAATTCCATGTTTATTACTCCCTGGTGTATATAAGGGTAGTATAGCAGATTACAGTATCCAAAGCCATCTTTGTAAAGATACCTTTGGGTACTGCCCGAGACTGTTGTCTGCGAGCAATAACCTATGGTTTTGCTCAAGCGGACTGCTCGGGTAATGTCGTCACAGTGTTATCTGTGATCGGCTTTGTTCGACAGCCTGACTTAATAGTTCATCAACTTTTTTACCGTGTGCTAATAGCTTTGCTTGTAGCATTCGCTTTTTTAGTGCCAATGCTGGCTGATCCTTGCAACGATTCAGATGTTCGAGCTTTGTCGTGTCTCTCTTGATTCTCTGAACCAGGATGTGCATCTGCACACGCTGTTTGGATGTGGCAATTTTGTTGAACTCTTGTATCAGTCTCTCGCGCTCTATTCTCCGTATACTATCGCGGTCTTGTGTGAGATTCATGATAGTCCTCTCGTTGTCGGTGGAATAGCTATAATTTATTATAATACAAAAAATATAAATGTAAAGGTTTTTGTGGTTATGTTTATCCCTAATGTGCAATAACCAAAATCATTTCGTTAAAATAACTTTGGGAATTGCCCGAGACTTTTGTCTGCGAGCATTCCGTGTGGATTTGCTCTAGCAAACATCGCGCTCGGGTGAACGAAGTTTTATGTCGCGATTCGTAAGAGTACCTCGTAGAATAGGGCAGCTGCCGCGCCCAAAAGAGCGGCAGCTATCACACCTGCTATGCTGTATGCGATACCCAGATTCTTGGCGCGGATAGAAATCACAAAAGCGATGTTAACCGCAACAAGTACAAGCATGAGAATTATAACTGGCGATACCATCATTTCTCCTAAAGAATGTAAACGAGCGAATAAAACATTAATATATTATCACTAATAGACAATTATGTCAATATCACGTACACTAATAACAGATGAAAAAGATACAAGTCATTACACTGTTTCCAGAAATGTTTGACGGCGTACTGAACAATTCGATGATGTGGAAAGCGCAGGATAAAGACGCAGCGCAGTTTGCAATGATTAATCTGCGTGAATTTGGCCTGGGCCCGCGCCGAACGGTCGACGACACGCCGTACGGTGGTGGCGATGGCATGTTGCTAAAACCCGAGCCATTGTTTGCGGCGGTCGAACAGGCCAAACAAAACGATCCGACGGCTAAAGTACTGCTTATGACGCCACGTGGGCAGCGCTGGCAGCAGTCAACAGCGCAAACCTATGCCGACAGTGATTGTGGCTATATCTTTATCTGCGGCCGTTACGAAGGCTATGACGAGCGTATTGTGACGTTAGTGGACGAACAGATCAGCGTGGGTGATTATGTATTAACAGGTGGCGAACTGCCAGCCATGACGATTATCGACAGTATTGTGCGTTTAATCCCCGGGGTATTAGGTGGCGAAGCAAGCGCCGAAATTGAAAGCTTTAGCGACGGCGAAACATTAGAGTTTCCCCAATACACTCGCCCAGCAGAATTTCGTGACATGAAAGTTCCCGAAGTATTATTAAACGGTCATCACGGTGAAATCGCCAAATGGCGCGCCGAAAACTCTTTTAAAGCTAAATAAAAAACACCTACCTAGTCTGATAAAAACTTTATCGTACTAGGTAGGCGCCCGATACCCACACCACACATTGTGGCGAGGTATCGGGAAGCACCTGGATTAAATCTTTGTTGGCATTAGGCGTCATCGCCGTCTTTACCTAGGATGGCATCTCTTAGGCAGTACGTGGAAATCGCAAAAAACGCAAAGATCATCCAAAGGACAACGAACGAGATGAGGGCGCCATGCTCGGCAAACTTTAAAGCGAATGGACCGATAGCCCACGGTGAGTCATCGGATGATAACGTGGTCTGAGATTGAACCCAAGGGCCCAACATGAACCATGTTATGCTTGCGGCGACCACAAAGGTAATCGCAAGTCTTTTGGCTATGGGATGCTTGCGGACAAAATTCATGACCAACTCCTAATTTAATCGACAGGTGCACTTTCGGTTGAAAGCATAATTATAATACCATAATTAATATATAAAGTCAATCAAGACGGAATAGGAAAACACCCCGAGGTTAGTCGAGGCGCTTTCGGTTGTGGTGGGTTATCGTAGAGCGATCTGTCACAACATATGTTTTTGTTGGAGTTTATGTTTGTTTTTGTAACCTTCGCTGATTAGTACAATACGTTACTATCAGTAAAAGCGCAAGCATAATGTTCAAAATGACAACACTTTATTGTGTTGGCTAGCTGGCGTATACTATATGACATGAGCTTTTTCGTCCAATCAACTGCCGCATCCGTTCCAAAAACCCCGAATATCCGACTAGTCAGCACCGCATTAGCGGCGGTATTTGTCGTATTGGTTACTGCACAGTTGTATAGTTTTGAAGATTTTCCACGAGTTATAGAAAGCTTTTGGCTGCCGGGTGGTGAAGCCTTTGCACAGCTAGTTGCAGCCTTGTTAGTCACCGGTGAAGTGTCGGCAATACCATTTTTGCTATCGATGCGACTCAGCCCAGCGATGCGAGTTGTCAGTATGGTTGCTGGATGGTTGGTGATTGCCAGTTGGTTAACCCTTGCAGTGTGGATCAACGTAACGGTTAACGCGGTATCAAATGCCGGATTGTTGGGTGCTACTGTGTCGTTGTCGCCGGGTTGGTGGATGGTGTTTTTGTTTGCCGCGCTTGCGGTGTTAGCAGGCTGGGCAAGCTGGGGCATGTGGCCACTGCACCGGCCTGATAAACAGTAGTTGATTCCGTTTGGCGGGTGTCGTATGATGAAGACATATAACCAAGGGAGGTATCATATGGAACATGTTAGTAAAATAGAGAACCGTGTTGCATCATGGTACAAAAAGGCTCCTAATCTGCCAGTTGGCTTGCAGCGATGGCTAGCTGATAATATTTGGTGGCTGGTATTGATCGGCGTCATTATTGGTGCTATTGGCGTTGTTTCTATTATTTCGGTGACATTTTTGGCTGGTGCATTGTTAGTTGGATTTGGTGGTGCGATCGGTGCGACAATCGCTGGGTTGGCATTGATTGTTGTATTGGTGACGCTTGGCCTGTCGATTGTTAATTTGGTGATTGCTGCTTTGGCTATTTCGCCGTTAAAAAACAAACGCAAAAAAGGTTGGTCGCTGCTGTTTTTGACAATGTTAATCAGCGTTCTATCACTTATTATTGGCTTTTTGCTGACGTTTGAATTGTTTAGTTTTGTCTGGGGATTATTGTACGCCGCAGTTGGTGGATATTTCTTGTTTCAAATCCGTCACTATTTTGGTGCCGCGTCCGCTGCTAATTCTAGAATAAAACTATCAACTAAAAATGCTTCGCCGGCAGACAAGACGAAGTAATTATATAAATAAAAAGCCCGCACAAATTCGTGCGGGCTGCCAGACGGTCTGGCGAATGCGAACGGATGTTCACAGGTTTAATGCATTATGACTAGCTACGCCTCTTTGCGACGTACTCGTTGTATATCGTAGGACTTAGCGCATAAACATGCGCCGCGTAATTTGGTAAGTAGCGCACTTCATCTTCGGCGTTTGCCTGCGAGATCATGTGCTGTAGGAACAGCATGTGTTCTTCGCTTACATCGGCTGTGCTTCTCGCTCTTTCGCGAATTGGGATGACCGTGCCGGTAATGTACGCCTCGACGGCTGTTTTTGGAAAACCGAACAGGTGTCCTAGCTTTCGATCATCACCCGCGTGAACTGCGCTAACGAGTTGGTCAACGACCTGCTGCTGTTTAGCAACAAAGAATTCAACGACGTATTGTTTCTTGCTACCACGGCTCTGCCGATAATGCCAAACGGTAGAAGCCAAGCTGGCTAATGAAAGCGCATGACGAACTTGTTCAATATCATCCGATGGAACTGTTAGCGGCGCTTCATGATCGTGCCAAGATGACGTACTGAGTGTCGCCGAACAGGCTGGCTTTACTCCAGCTAATGTTGCCAAAATATTAACCTTGTCGTGTACAGCGAGCGGTGTTGCCTCGAGTGTAGCGATTGCACGAGCTTGCTCATTAATAACCATTCGAGCACTAACTTTTAACGGATCCAATTTCCGCCCCTTCAGTTTAGTCGTAATTATTAAACATCTTTTTGGAAGTTAATATCGTTTATTAAGCTACCAAAACTACTGTTATATTAACATCATTATAGTAGTAAGTCAATGTTAGGTAAGGACAGGTCACGGGTGCTTCACTTGTGTAAGTGGCGTGTAATTGGTACAATTTGTTACGTACTATTGGGATGTCGCCAAGTGGTAAGGCACTGGTTTCTGGTACCAGCATTCGGGGGTTCGAATCCCTCCATCCCAGCCAAGAAAATAGACTGAGCATTTGCTCAGTCTATTTTCTTAACTAGCCTGTCGGAATCCGAACCCTCCAATAATTCGTCATTTACCTCTATAACATGCTATAATTAGGCAAGTATAAAAAAGATTGGAACATAAATTATGGCGAAACAACGCAATCGACACGGCGCATCCCGCAAGCGCATTTTGAAGAAAAAACTCAAATCTCAACAAAAATAAATCAATAAAACACACGATTTATATTTGTTAGATGACAGGCAGTAACAGATAAGCATTCACATTAGTGGATGTTTATTTCATAATGAGATGTATTTACAAATAGAGGTAATTGTGTTAATATATAGTCTATAGTATCAATGCGCAATCCGTGCGTTGGACTAGCCCTTCTAGGAATGGAGACAATGATGTCTACCGAACTGATTAAAGCGAACGCGCGACTCGATGCAGCCGCATGGTCACTGCGCGAGGCTTACGGAACAATCGACCCTGGTGGTCGCAGTGTCGTACATCTCGACAAAGTCACTATGACATACGGCATGCATCAACTGATTCTGCGCTATCAAACCCCTAGCGAGCAATGGGCAACCTGTCGCATGGGAATTGTCACGCACGGTAATCCTTCTGTTGCAATCGAAACGTGTTATTACGACACGACCGACCAGGAAGAGAGAGTCGTGCATTACGACTTTGATCGGGAAAGCGGCCTGACAGTTGTTAGTAACTTTGCGTTTTACCGCAGCGAAGTGCGACCAATAGACTACTCAAAGGACCGCGCAAAACTGGAAACCAGTTGCAGTCTGGGTTGTCCAAGCTTGGTCAACAACGATCGTACCGGCGTGCTAACACCTGTTGGTGTAAACCGCCTAGCGGTGGATCTGGAACGCGTGTTGACACATGCGTACGTATAAATCATCCACGGTGGCTATTAGTCACCCCTAGAAGATTATGCCCTGTACCATACCAGGTACAGGGCATCTTCATGTCCGTCGCTAGCTAATACCGTAGACTATAAACCTTCTTCACTCCTTACCTCTGGCTGTGCGTCAAACAACCACACATCATCAGTTTGATCGGTAAAGGTAATAGAATGAGCTACCAGAACAATAGTTTGATCAAACTCGGCCTCTACTTCAGCGTCTAGCGTCAAACCGTAATCGCGCTCAATTTCGGCCACGGTTGCCGTTTGAATTGTTCCAACGATTAGGACGTTAGCATTATCTTGTAAAAATTCTTCAGATTCTTGCGCTTGTTCGACTGTTAGCGGTTGTGGGGTTAAAACCGTCAATTCGTCACCTGCAGTATCATTAGATATTTTAAATATCCGTGGTGCAAGTACATCCTGAACCTCTCCTGTCACGGTGACATCCTGCCCAACAAAGGCATCCGGGCCACTCGTAATTCTAGACAGGGTCGATTCTTGCTCGTTTTCGACAGCGCTGGAGCCGTTCGTGTCGGTGTTCGCGGGTGTTGCTTGGTTTTGGGTATTGCCGACTGCCCATATGACTAGCCAAATAATGACAACGACAGCGACAATAATCGCTATAATCGTCAGCAATAGGTTACTTTTTCTCATAATAATTCTCCATATTTTAAGGTTATTACAACCTCCAGTATACAAATTTAGGTAAAAAGTACAGTGAGATTTTTTACAACGACCATGATAGACTAAATGTATGTGGTTAGAAACAATCTTTAGCAATCCCGTTGCCCAGATAATAATCATCCTAATCGTGGCAGGCATCCTGCATCGGCTAAGTGGTGCAATCATTACCACCATCGTGCAACGCGCCTTGCGAAAACATGTTCACGAAACACAAACAGATCGCAAAAAACGTGCAGATACAATCAGTAATGTCTTTGGCACGACCGCAGGTGTGGCGGTTTGGATTGTTGCCGGGTTTGCTATTTTGAGAGTATTTGACGTTGACTTTACTTCGATCGCTGCGGGGGCTGGATTTTTAGGTATTGTGATTGGCCTGGGTGCCCAAGCGACAATTCGCGATTATTTGGCTGGCGTTTTTATTCTGTTAGAAAATCAATACCGAGTGGGTGATGTCGTTACTCTCAGCGGTGGAACAACAGGGATAGGAACATCGGGTGTCGTCGAAGACATTTCTCTGCGTATTACAAAAATTCGTGATCTGGATGGCGCACTAAACATTATTCGTAACGGCGAGGCCAGCATCATTACTAACCTTACGTTTGAATATTCTAGTATCGTACTGGATGTTACGGTTGCCTACGATGCCGATATTGACGTAATTGAACGAATTATTAATCGGATTGGTAAAGACATGGCAGAAGAATCAGCGTATGAAAAAGAGTTTGATGAACCAATTCAATTTTTGCGTGTTGATCGATTTGCCGATTCTGGTGTTGTTGTCAAAGCCTTGGGCAAGGTCACGCCAGCTATGCAATGGGAACTTGCAGGCGAATATCGCCGGCGATTACTAAAAGCATTTATCAAAGAAGGTATCGAAATCGCCTTGCCACAACTGGTTGTTCATCAGCAAAAATCTACTAAATAGTAGATAACAGACACATATTATTGTGCCGACTTTGACACAGCCAATACTAATGTTATACTCATAAGCATTATGCAACCAAATCAACCATCCCAACTACCCCCAGAACAAGATAACAACTCACAAGTGCCACCAAGTGACGATCAGTCACAACAAGACACGGTCGCGCAGCCACCCGTCGCACCATCACCAACTATACAACCAGTAGGTACAGCGCCAGCGTATGATCAGACCGAACCTGCCACGGTACCACCTGTTGCCGAACCAACTCAACCGCAAACAGCCGACCAAGAACCGTCACAGCCAGTCGCATCTGCAACTGATCAGCCGCAAATACAATCTACCGAATTACACGCTGACCAATCAGCTGCTATGCAATCAGCTGCGCCAGTAGAACATAAATCAAAAATGCTTTTGATCGGTGTTGTCGCTGCTGTCGTAGTGGTCATTGTTGTCACCGCCGTTATTTTTGCGATGATGTAATAGCTAAATTAACGATGCTACTTATGCTTGCATTGTCGTTTAGTCTATTAGAAAATACGTAAATGACAGAGTATTCGCCATTCTTCGAGGAACAATCCTCGCAGCCTATGCCCGACGAACGCGTCGATATATTGCACGATCCGTCGTGGATAGATTTTTGCGTGGCTGCAACCGAGGCCGAAGATGCGATGGTGATTTACGAACCTAATGACGAGGCAGCCTACGAACTTGTCGCAAGCCATGGTACCGACCTGAACGAAAAGTTTGGTTATGAATACAACGGTCAGCGTAGTCAAGTACTAGGATTAGCGCATTTTGCACTCGGTGACGGCACCATTGATAGTAATCTGACGGTATTAGATACGGATAGTGCGTCGTTTCACGGTACCGACCTTCACTATATTGATGGTAAATGGCAGGCGGTGTTGGAATTTTACGTTAGCGAACATAGCGATGATTTATCGCATGGATTTTATTATGTTCCTCCTAATCAATATCACTTGATGGATTTAAAAATATGTCCTCGTGACGAGGAAGACGTGGCGATAAATGTTACCGATCTGTTGTATAGTCAAGTCGACGCTGCTCGCAGCCAAGTAACCAGCAGGGATTTTAAAATTGCCTCACCTCAAGAACAACGAATGGTATTAGAGTGTATCACCGAAAACGCCGACAGTGAACTACCGCACGAATGTCGCGATCAATCCATTATCGTTAATTGTACGCAGTATTACACGGCGTACGACAACATGCCAGGATTTGATTTGCATGATTTTTATACGGATTTAACAGATATACCAGCCGAAGAGCAATCTGCGCTAACTGGTATTATTGATGGCTTTGCTTATCCCGAGTTAGACACGTTACCGCCTGATCAGTTACTCACTGCCGATAACCTGACATTCAACGACGGCGCACACTGTTTAGTGTTGCGTAATGATCAAACTGGCCAAACGCACTATATTTTACCCCAAACTATCGTCGACATTATTTAACAAGATGGAATTTCGTCTAAAATCTCGTAGCGCCGATTCACTATCATCTGTCCATCAGTTTGCGGGCGATGAATTAGTTGATAGTGAAATGTACGAACGATGTATGACTGATGGTTACATGTCGACACTCAGTTTTATCAAGGGTGCGGCAGAATCTATCGGATTGGATATCGATACCGAAACCATGGAACGATGGAAGCGGGTGTGTAACGCTGCCTATTTAATCGATGACTTTTTAGATACGGCGCCAGATATCGAAACCGCCTGTACGCAGTACGAAGCAGGTATGGAACAGGCATTTCAGGTATCTGGCGAAGCATTACTCGACGAGGAACCGCCAACACCAGACGCGGACGAGCGATTACCGTCTGCCATATTATTATTGAAAAACAGCGTCAGTACGTTACCAGACAATCAACTAACATCGCTAAAAGAAGCCGCCACGGCCATAGGCGACATCACTCGGCGCAAAACCACGTGTGACAACACGGCAGATTACACGTATCTATTAAAGCGCGAGGCGTTTCATACTAGTGTATTAATTGCTGCATCAACGTCGCAAACGGTACAGCAGCAAGCGCAGTTTCCAGATTTTGTGCAGTGGTGCCAGCATGCGATGGAACTTGGGACGCTTGGTGACTGTGCCATTGATCTAAAACAAGATAACGAACAGCAGATTACTGCCGTTAAGCCATCGGTAAAAAATATTGCCAAAATAGCGTTACAGGCCTACAAACCTGGCCGCGCTATGATTCACACCGTCACGCAGCGCCGTGCAACAATTGGTAGTTTGGTTGAACGTAGCAAGTTTCGCCGTTCATAAGATTTCCTCGACACTTCATGTGCGCTATACTAGCATTTATGAATATACCAATGAGCCCATTCTATAAATTTAACGACCTAGTATTTGTTTCTGGCCAAATTGGCATGGATTCGCAAACAGGTACCATACCCGCCGATTTTGAACAGCAAACCCGTAATACGTTACAAAATGTAGCAGCCAGGCTAAATGAAGCAGGGTTAGAAAAAGAAAACGCTATCAAACTGACCGTGTACCTGACAGATATGTCGCAGTTTGCTCAAATGAACCAAATCTACCAAGAATTTTTTGGTGACCACAAGCCAGCTCGCACGACGATTGGCGCGGCGCAATTACTGACGTATCCTGACGCACCAAAACTTTTGATTGAAATCGACGCGATAGCGGGGTAAAAATGTCAAAGCTAAGTTTTAAATACGGCGCAATGAACAGTGGAAAAAGCGACACGCTTATAAAAACCGCCTTTAATTACGAAGAGCGCGGGCTGCAGGTGGTAACCATAAAGCCATCTGTCGATACAAAAGGTGATGACTTAATCACGTCTCGTGGGGGTTACGAGCGTCCGGTGGATATTTTGGCGACGCCAGAAATGGATGTACGACAAGAAGTTGCCGCACAAAAGCTTGCCAGGGGAGCACTGCACTGCGTGCTATCTGATGAATCACAATTTTTAACGCACGAACAAATCGGCCAATTGTTCGAGGTAGCAAAATATGATGATATTTCGGTCATTGCCTACGGGTTAAAAGTGGATTTTCGCGCTAAGTTGTTCGAGGGCAGTCGCAGGTTGTTTGAACTGGCTGATAACATCGAAAAGCTGCCAACGATGTGCCGCTGCAACCAGCAGGCAGAGTTTAATATTCGAATGGTTAACGGTAAAGTTGTGTTCGAAGGTGATACGGTCGCCATCGACGGCAAAGACGAAGTGCATTACGACTCACTCTGCGGTTCTTGCTACGTTCAAGAAGGTGGTCAAATTTAAGCGCTTATAAACTTTGCGTAACGGTGCGCCAGGCCAGCATCATCTGACGGGCTTTTGCCAAATAACAGTTGTTGTACTGTTACAATAGAACGCATGAACCAAGATGTTATAAGCAAGTCTGATTTATGAAAAAGCTGACAAACAAACAGCGAATTGAGCAAATTCAAACTAAACATCTATTGCTATTTGGTGGCGTCGTGATGCTGGTGTGTATTATGGTTTGGTATGGTTTGCTGCGCGCAGCGACACCAAGTCAGCCGCAACGATTGGTGACGTTTTATGACCGGGGGCAGGAGCGTTCGATTGTCACCACCGCGGATACGGTACATGACGCATTAAAGGCTGCCGATATTACTATTGATCCGCATGACATTATCGAACCAACAGTGACGACAAAACTGGTAACGTCACATGCCGAGATTATCATTTATCGCTCGCGACCGGTCATGGTAGTAGACGGTGCTATTCGCCAGACGATAATGACGCCGCTACAATCGCCCAACGGCATACTAAAAGCCGCTGGGCTGAAAGCACTTGGTCGTAAAGACAAGACGACGTTTACGCAAGGTGATTCAATCGCCGACAGTGCGCAGACCAAACTGACTGTGTCGCGTTTGGAATTAGTCGATCAATCGAGTCACATTAGTTTTCAGCCAAAACCAAACGCATTGACGCCGTCGAGGGGAGCACAGGTGTATGTCGACAGCGACGGCGTGGCGCACCGTGAAACCTACTACGACTTACCAATGAATGTCGTAATCACTAGTTGCGGAGAAGGCAGTACCTATACAATCCGCTCGGACGGCGCAAAGGTTGATCAAGACGGCTATGTGTTGGTAGCGGCAAACTTAGCAGCCTATCCCCGATGCACGGTAGTTGATACCAGCTTGGGGGCAGGTAAGGTGTATGACACCGGCGGATTCGCTGTGCGACACCCGTACGGATTTGACCTAGCAACCGACTGGACTAACTACGACAAGCGCTAATCAATCTGTGTGTATGCAAAAGTCCCCCAGAGTATATCTTGGAGGACTTTGCTGTTTGTTACTAACGAATTAGTAAATGTAATGGAACGTGCTGGCAGGGACGGTGCGAGTATGGACTTGACCGATACCGCCGGCGTAGTTCATTTCTGAAATAGTGACGTTATTACCGTTCACTGCTTCGACGTAGGCAACGTGACCAGCTTGTTCGGCAACTGCACCGACTCGTGGGGTTGAGCCAGTTGCATACCCACGGGCTGCAGCGTTACCTGCCCATTGTCCGCCGTTACCAAGTTGGTTTGGCATATCGGGCCGCTTGTTTTTAACATACCAGGTGCAGTTTCCCCAGGCGTAGGTATTGCCAGCTGTCGAGCCAGTGTAACTGGTCGTGGCTGGTGCCGCGGACTGGTAGGTGACTACCTGATTGGTTGGTGCAGCGACACTAACTGGTTGCGTAACAACCGGTGCGGCTGCTGCGCTGGCGCTGGTAAATTTGGCATAGCGCTGTGGCAACTTGGCATCATCTGACGGGATGGTGATGGTTTGCCCTGCGTTGATTACGTTAGGGTTTTTGATTGATTTGTTGGCGTTGTACAAACGAACGTAAGTCGTTTTGTGGTCCTTTGCAATCGCATCAAGCGTGTCGCCCGATTTGATTTTGTAGGTGACTTTTTTGGCTTCTTTGTCAGATTTTTTAGTTGAAGTTTCTGATTTTTTGACTGATTCACGATTTGCGGTACCATCTGTGGCACCAGCAGCTTGACCGTTTACAAACGTCAGCGTAGCTATGACAGCTAGTGCCATAAAGACTGATTTAGTATTCATTTATCTCCTTATAATTCACACCGGCTATTAAATTATTTGTAACGGTTGGTGTGATGATGTGTTCCACGTAAGTCTCTCATAACTTCTAAAAACACAAGTACAATCATAAAATGCTTGGTGGTTTGGGTCAACACTATTTGGCGCAACTATGTGGATAACAGAGGAAAAAATGTGTAGTATAATTTATAACGCTATGCTTATTTAAAGCATAAGTATGATTAAATAGTAGATTGTAGCACACGCCTAAATGGGCGGTAAATCTATTTCAGACGCACGTAAAGTTTTAAACAAACCAACGCGATATAACGTCACTTCAGCTAAACGTCAGTTCGATGCTATATTATACCTATATATGAAATGCCCAAATGACAATACCACGCTCGTCATCAGCGAACGCCAAAATATTGAAATTGATTATTGCCCAGAATGCCGTGGAGTTTGGCTAGATAGGGGAGAATTGGATAAACTCATCGACCGTTCTGCCGTTACGCCGACACCCGCGCCGACCGCAACTGTGCCGACACAGCAGTATCAACAACCTTATAATTCGCATGATGATTACAAACATCACGATTATAACCACCAGCGCCCACATCACAAAAAGAAGAAAGAATCATTCCTAGGCGATATTTTTGATTTTTAATCTTGGCAAAATAAAATAGTATAATAAATAGCTTATTCGACTTGATAATCTGTAGGGTGATTTTTTGTACGACGACCAGTTTTTAACTGACGGCGCATGAATTTTACAAATGGCGTAAAGTTTCGACTGTGGGTGATTTTTTGATGGAGCGGTCGGCCAATTAGGCTACCGAATGACGCGCCGGCGGCAATCGCCAGAGCGGTAGCCAGTGCAGTAAACAGCGTGCCGATGCCACGGTTAAATAGTAAATCACCTGGTGGGTAGTTAATTAGTTGCATCAAGCCAGTATACAAAGCGAGCCCTGGTACGAGCGGTATAATACCAGCAGCGATGATACCAGCTGACGGGGTGCGCCAAAATCGCGAGAAGAACGAGGCAATCAATCCAACCAGAATAGCGGCGACACCACTGGCTGGGATGACTGATATGCCCCATTCGCTGGCGAAAAAGGTAATAAACAGTGCTCCACCACCAGTCAAAGCAGCAAGCGTAATAGCGCGAACGTATGTTTGTGTCGACAGGGCATAGGCAGCTGCGGCGATACCAGCACCAATTATCTGAAACTGGAGTCCATTTAATGTGAGCGGATCGGGTGATACAGCAATACCAATCCCGAGTTTTCGTGCGGTGTATAGCCCGATTAAAATGCCAATGACAATACCAATCGTTAGCATACCAACTTTTAATAATTGGGCAGTTGCGGTTAGGTAATATTCTTCGATTGCATCCTGAATTGCTCCGACGATAACCAGTCCAGCGAGCAGCATAAAGATGCCACCGATAACAATCAGCGTCGGGTTCATACCAACAAAGAAATCAACGCCCAAACGAGCTGATAGGAAAATAAGTGCGGCGGCTAGTGTGACAGCAGCCGAGGCAATTACCTGTCGAAAGAACGAGGGAACAGCGTGTTTGGCTAGTGAAGCCAAGATACGGTCTACCATCAGGCCAATCACGAATGTCGTCAGTACGACCCGCCATGACTGTGTAAACATTAACGTTACACCAGCGGCGATGCCGGCATTTCCGATTGTGACTACCCACCATGGATAGGTACGGGGGTGATTAATGATTTTTTCTAGTTCTATTTCGGCACGTTCTAGATCGTAAACACCAGTACGAATTTTGTAAATCATATGTTGGATGGACTGAATAGTCATATTATTGACGTTTCGCGGTGATACGGGGCGAATGAGGGTAAGGGGTTCTTTTTCGATACCACGTAGTTGCGATAACATGAGCAAGTTTGAATTGACATCAATATGAACCGGTTTTTTGCAGTAAGAATCGGTGATATCGAGTGCCTTTGACACGACGCTGTTTGACGATACGCCCATAGAAAGCAAAATATCGCTAACGGTCATCGTCAGACGAAGCGCACGCAGGTTTGGCGTCAGTGTTTCACCGAACTTTTCGAACTGAGCAAAGGCGGTGTTCACCGTCTCTAACTCTTCTAGATATTTTTTAGTTCGTAGTTTTGGCCACCATTTCATGTTGTTATACCTTGTTGGTTATATGTCTATGATGAGTATACCAAGAATAACCAGTACTGCCGAGAGTAATATATTTATAAATAATGACATTATATTGACATATAATAAAGATTATGCTATAATGATGACATAAATCAGGGAGGATTTGTGTGATGATAAAGAGTATAGTTTTTTCTACTATTTTATTAGCGGCCATAATTGGTTCGCCGACAAGTGCGCATATGAAAAATTCAGTCACAAACCAGGCATCGTACTGGGGTGATACCTGTGTCAAAACCGAAATGGGCGGCGATGTACGCGCATTTACTGCACCACAGGGCGCCACTAAGGTTATTGTGAAGGGCGGTCCAGACTATGTTGTATATAATCACGCACCATTTAGCCAATTGACCGCACCAGCGAATCCCAATAATAAACATGGCAAAACCTATGGCATTAGCCATGTGATTGTGTGTAGCGAACCAAAGGTAGTAGCAACTCATACAGCTGCGCCGACAAAAAAGCGTGTTGCTACGACTCCCCCTGTTATTTCTAAAAAATCTGTTGTCGCTAATAAAGCGTCGACAGTAGACGCCGTTGCTACACCTGACGAGAAGGTAACGACTGCATTACCACTACCGTCTGCGTTACCTGAAACAGGTGGAGTAAACAACTTGTTGGTCAGTATATATGCGCTACTTGCGGGTATAACAACCTACGCTGGCACGCGAATGGTCCGATCGAAACAAATTCATAAATTATAATGATTATTTTGCGATTTTATGGTGTGGGTGTATAATGAGCTTATCCTTAATAATCGATAGAAAGAAAAGTACACAATGTCGAGATCTTTAGAATTAAATAAACACGTAGATGCAGAGGACTTTACTATTCACGGTGAAATACTCGGCGCTGAAACACCCGAAGAACGGTTAGCGCGACTACGCAGAGAAATGTTTGCGTTGAGTGAAAGTCCGATGTCTGATACGGACTATATGGCGGGTTCGGGGCACGATTGGAAAAAGCTTAGGCGCGAAACTATTGCGCTAGAGCGTAAACTAAATACAGAATTTCACGATTACAAAAACGATTAGTTTTGATTTTTACGTAACAAAAGGCGGGGATACTGGTGGTGAGTATCCCCGCTTTGTTTTAGTAACGTAAAGCGCGTTACATATTAGCTATTTTTCATGCGCGAAGCTTCGCGTTTGGTGTTTTCGCTAGCGCGACGAACATCTTCTTTTACTTTGCCGCTGTTTGCGCGGGCATTGTCGGCGGCTTGTTCAAGTAGTCCCCGGGCGACATCGCGGCCACCCAGTCCAAAGGCAAGTGCCAGACCTAGGGCAATAGAGCCAACGATGGCGGTGAACAGAATATTGACAATACTATCGGCAATACCTAATTGGTCCAGAATCATAAAGACCGCAAGGCTCATGACAATTGCTGGTACGGCTGTTGCGATTAGTCTGGCAATCGAGGTGCGTCCCATGACCCGTTGGACAAATTTGGCGGCACCAGCTGAAACGGCGCTGGCGACCAAAAAGATTAATACCGCAGCAATGACATTAGGGATATAGCTGTACACGGCGCTGAGTAAATCGTTCAGAATCGGCAAATCAAGTGCCGAAATCGCAAGCGAAATAGCCCCAATAAATACCAGCCAGAACGCTACTTTGCCAGTGAGCATCGAAGGACTTTCGACCATGCGCGACACGGCGTTACCGGCGGCAGAATTGTGAATCGCTCGGTCAAACCGTGCGCGGTTGAGTGCTTTGCGGGTGAGTTTTTGCAGGGCTTTGGCGACAAAGTATCCAATAATTAGGATAATTATTGCGCCGAGTAAATTTGGTAAAAACTCTATAATGCTGGTTAAAATATTGTCGAATGATTCTTGTGCATTAAAATCGTTCATAATACATACCTCTTGTTACTGCTGATTGTATTGCTATGGTAGCATGCAGTTTACAGACAAGAAGTAAGAATTTTCACAGTTTATATTAATTCAGTATATAGCGATACGCCAAGATACTGTCATAGAGTAAGCGGACTACTGCTTGCCGTCGATATTGTGCCCGCCAAATTTGTTGCGCATTGCTGCTAGTAGTTTGGTGGCAAAGTTAATATCACCGTTTTGAGAGGCGACTCGTACATCAAAGCTGGCTTGGATTGCCGGCATCGGAATACCGAGTTCTTTGGCGGTTTCGAGCGTCCATTTAGCTTCGCCCGATTCGGCTACAACACCGCTGATACCGTCGAGGGCGGGATTTTCATGAAGAGCTTGGCGTGTTAAATCGTTTAGCCACGATGTCACGACACTGCTTTGTTGCCAAATGTCACCAGCTTTTGCCAGGTCAAGGTCCGAATATGGTCCTTCTTTTAACATACGATAGCCTTCGGCTAGGCTTTGCATCATGCCATATTCGATAGCGTTATGAACCATTTTGACGTAGTGGCCGCTGCCGCTAGGGCCAAAATGTTGGTGACCACCACGAGGAACCGCAAGCGTATCGAGGGCAGGAGTAATAGCGTCATAAGCGACTTTTTCGCCGCCAACCATCATTGAAAAGCCGTTTTCGTATCCCCAAACACCGCCGCTGGTGCCAATGTCGAGTAGTATGTTATCAAATTCGATTGCACGTTCAGCCCTGGCCGCATCACCGCGATAGTCGCTGTTGCCGCCATCGATAATAATGCTGCCTGCGGGTAAAATATCCAACCAGCTGTTCAGCTCGGCGTCGATCACGTCGGCGGGAATCATAATCCATAGCACCACCGGATGGCCGTGAAAAGCTGCGACGACATCGCTTTTTTCGTAGGCAGCCGTTGCGCCATGTTTGACCGCGGCATCGATAGGGTCGCGGCTGCGGTTGTGAGCGATGACATCGTGACCACCTTCGGCTAGTTTTTGTACGATTTGGCCACCCATGCGACCCAGACCTGATATTGCTATTTTCATAATTACACTCCTTTGTTATCTGTATATAATGTACATTTTGGAACGGTTTTTAACACCTGAGCTGGTTGATCAATAATATCAATTGATTCGTGTACCAGTTGTTTTAGCGCTGGTATTTTATCTACCCCCGAAGCCTGAATGACTGCTTCGTCCAGTTGTTCGATGGCGAATGGGGTAATGGTGATTCGTTCAAAATCTTGACTGTCAAAGCTGTCAGCCCAAGCCGTTGCTGTAGCTGCGGACGAGTGTGGTTTGACACCCGCCGTATGGCCATCGGGGCCAACACCAAACAGGCCGATAGTATAATCGGCCGCGGTGAATTGCTGCATCAGCCAGGCGCCAAATTCGTCGGTAGTAGTAGTGCGATTTTCGCCAACTAATGGGCGGTAGAGTGTTGCGCCAGATAACGCCATGCCACCATCGATGAGTTGTTGCCAATTTTCGTCTGGATGACCAGTTGGCCCATATCGTTCATCAGTCAGCGTGACGTACAGGTTGCTCAAGTCAATATCTTGCAGTTGCATACTTACTGCCAGTACCACGTTAATACCTGATCCACCAGATAGTAGCCACAGCACTCGATTACCCGCGGCCAGATGATCCTTGATAGCAAAGGCCAGATGGTCGGCCGCTGCTTGAACTGGATGGTCGGTATATATAGTATCCATATACTAGTCAGTATATACCACATTTGATAGGTAGCGCACTATTATGCTTGCTTTTTTATATAAAATGGTGTATGATATAAAAAATAAGGAGATTTTACCATGTCAGAAAAAGCACCACGTTGGAATTATGGAAATCAAGATGAAATTACCGCAGAGGAACTTGTTGCTGCGTATAGCGCCGCACCCGCATGCCACCACCCATCACCTGTCGAAACAGTACCTTTTACTGAATTACCAGATGATATGCAAGATACTGTCTGGGAAAAAACAATGGACGACACATTCGGTGAAACTGACGAGTCTCAGGAAAAATAATCACAGTAGATAAATAAAAAAGTCGGATATGATATCCGACTTTTTTATTACTAACGCGTATTATTGTTCTGCTTGCTGGCGGGCGGTGCGAATCATTTTGTGCCGGGCAATCATAATACCAGTTGTCACCAAACTGGCATAAACCAATCCCGCCATGCAGGTGTGCAGCATTTGGGCTGGATTAAGGATAGTCAGGTAGGTACCGCTGGCGAGTGTGGCGGCAACTAACGCGTAGCTGACGCGTAGTTTTGTGTGTGACGGTTGAATCAATAATAGCGTTGTATAGGCGACGCTCGATATAGCGATAATAATGTGAATAAGTAATACCATATCAATATTGTATCACGGTTACGGCAGTACTGGACCGACTGAAACCATGACGCAAAATCCTAAAATTATTATCATCGAAAAACCGAACATTTGGCGTGCCCAACGGTCGCTATCGGTTGCTTGAAACCCTTTGATGGCCAGCCACAACCAATAGCCGCCCATAGCGGCCATTACGATGGAATAAATGTATCCTGTGTAACCGAATACCGTTAATAGCAGGCTAGAAATAACAAATAGCAGGGTATAGATGAAGATTTCTATTTTTGTCCGCTTGATGCCTTTGACGACAGGTAGGACCGGTACGCCCGCTGTTTTGTATTCTTTTAACCTATAAATGGCAATCGAATAAAATTCTGGTAATTGCCAAACAAATAAAATAACAAAAACAATAACAGCGCCCACATCAATCACGCCAGTTACCGCTGTGTAGCCAGCCAAAATGGGTATCGCGCCCGACACGCTACCGACGAGTGTGCCATGAACAGACATACGTTTAGATAGCATTCCATAGAATAGTACGTAGGTGATAAAACCGATAATCCCCAGCCAGACAACCAGAGAATTTGTAAATAAGATTAGAATCGCCAGACCGACAAGCCCCAGGATAGTCGAAAAAATAACAGCTCGATAGCCTTTGATCGTTCCCGCCACAAGCGCGCGTGTTTTGGTGCGTTCCATCAATGTATCGATGTCCTGGTCGAGGAAGTTATTGATAACGCAAGCCGAGGCGATAATGAGGCTAGAACCAATAAAGACTGCGAGGAATAATCCTAAATCAACGACACCCTGGTAGGTACTCGCCAAGAAAAACCCCGCAGCGACGGTTAGTGCGTTGCCGTACAGGACGCCTGGTTTTGTCAGTGAATAATATTTTTTTATCGAATCGAACATTATATGCCAGTTTGTCGGTTCATGTACTTAATCATTTCTTCTGGTGTCATCATCATGCGCGAATCTAGGTCAAACATAATCCATAGCGACCCAGCGACAATAATCACCAAAATAACTAATGTAAACAACATGACCATTAGTTTCCAGCGCGGTCGGGCTTCTTGACCCAAATGAAGGAAGAACATCAATTGGATTAACAGCTGCACCACCGCCAATCCCGAGATAATAAATACGGTCGTCCAAACGGCAAATATTTGATTAACCACCAGAGCATACGCGACTAGTGTCAGAATAATTGAAGACACATATCCTACGGAGTACGAAATTAAACTACGATTGTCGTTTGTTTTAGTATCATGAAGACTCATAGTTGTAATGCTCCTGTCAGGTAAACAAAGGTAAAGATAAAGATCCAGATGATATCAAGGAAATGCCAGAACATGCTGAATAGTGTCAGTCGCCGTACGACACCTGTGGTAAAGCCGCGTCGGACGAGCTGCCAGCCCATTACCGTAACCCACAGCAGGCCGATGGCAATGTGCAGACCGTGAGTGCCGACTAATGTAAAGAACGATGATAAAAAGCCACTTCGTTCCCAGCTATTTCCGGTGGCGACCAAATGGTGAAATTCGGTTAGTTCCATTGTTAAAAATATCGCGCCTAAAACAAAGGTAAATCCAAACCAGAACATCGACCAATTAACATTACGACGACGCACCGCAAGCATAGCAAGTCCACAGGTAAAGCTGCTGGTCAACAGAACCAGCGTTTCGACCAAAATGTCTGGCATCGAAAATAGTTCACTGGCGCCTGGCCCACCAAAAGTGTTTTTGTGTAAAACGATATAGGTGGAAAACAGACTAGCGAACAATATACAGTCGGTCATCAGGTATACCCAAAAACCAAGAATCGTTTTGCTGTCCGATGTATGTTCGACCAGTGGTTGTTTTGTTAGTGCGCTCATGCGTGTTTTCCTTTGTGTATATGTGCAGATTCTAGTTTTTCTAGTTCACTAGCGGTAATGGTCATTTCGTTGTCATCGTTGGAAAGCCGGATGATCAGCACGACGATAGCGCCGATAACTCCGACAACGGCTAGCCAGGTAATATGCCAAACGGCAGCAAATCCAACTAAAAAGCTAAAGCCCGCGATAACAATCCCAGCGCCACTGTTTTTTGGCATATATATATCGGTGTAGTGTGGTTTTTTGGTAACTGTTGTGCCGGCTTGTTTGGCGGCCCAGAACGGATCGCGTTCAGAGACACTAGGGATAACTGCATAGTTGTAAAAGGGTACTGGCGAAACAGTCGACCATTCTAACGTGCGACCATTCCACGGGTCGCCCGTTGTGTCCAAGTTTTGTTTGCGGTTTTTGATGCTGACAAAAATTTGTAATGCCTGGCAAACAAGCCCCAGCCCAATAATCGCCGCGCCCACACCGGCCACAATAAACAGCGGTTGCCAGCCAGTTTCGGCACCGTAATGGTCAAGCCGACGAGTAGCGCCCAT